>DASPIV010000619.1:0-6536 GCA_035628955.1 Bordetella sp. | reverse complement strand
TACGCCCGTTTTGCTTTCGCCCTGGCCGCATGCGCCTTGACGGCGGGCTGCGCCGCGCCCGCCAATCCTGATCCGCGCGATCCCTGGGAAGGCTTCAACCGCGGCGTGTACAAGTTCAACGACACGGTCGACCGGGCCGTGTTCAAGCCGGTGGCGCAGGCGTACACCTACGTCACCCCGCAGCCGGTGCGTAGCTGCATTCACAACATATTCAGCAACGTGGGCGACCTGTGGGGGGCCACCAACAGCTTCCTGCAGGGCCGCGGCCACGACTTCGTCAATACGCTGGGCCGCTTCCTGTTCAACACCACCATGGGCATAGGCGGCTGCTTCGACGTCGCCTCGACCACCGGGGCGCGCAAGATCCCCAACGACTTCGGCACGACGCTCGGCGTATGGGGCTTTGGCCAGGGGCCGTACCTGGTACTGCCGTTCCTGGGCGCCAGCTCGGTACGCGACGGCGTGGGCCTGCTCGGCGACTGGCAAGGCGGCATGATCACGTATTCCAACCCGGGTGCCATTGAAAATACCCGCTGGCGCAATTCGCTCTGGGGCCTGGATATCGTCGATACCCGCGCCAGCCTGCTCGATACCACCGACATGGTCGACCGGGTGGCGCTCGACCCCTACAGCTTCGTGCGCGATGCCTTCCTGCAACGCCGTGCCGCCATGGTGCGCGGCACCGCCACCGGGGAAGACAGTCTGCCCGACTATAGCGACGACGCCGGTGACTCGGCGGCACCTGCGCCGGCTCCGGGCCCTGCCCCGGTCCAACCGGCCGTTCCCGCGCCCAAGCCGTAACGGCGCCGCTACCTTCCAACAAGGAGTTCTCATGCGGTTTCCAGTCTATTCCCTGTTGCAGCGCCTGTTTCTTGCCGGCGTGCTCGGCTTGCTGGCCGCCACCGCTGCCCAGGCCAAGCCCGATCCCCATGGCGCCCCCGACAAGTTCGTGATGGACGCGGCCAACGAAGCCCTGAATGCGCTCAAGGCCGACAGCCAGTTGCGTTCGGGCGACTTGGCACGCGTCAACCAGGCGGTCGACACCTACATCCTGCCCTACGTCGACTTTCGCAAGACCACCCAGCTTGCCGCCGGCCGCTTCTGGCGCCAGGCCACCCCCGAACAGCAAACCGCCCTGGCCGACGCTTTCCGCGGCACGCTGATCCGCACCTACAGCGGCGCCCTGACCGGAGTCACGCAGGCCACCACGATCAAGCTGCTGCCGTTTCGCGGCGATCCCAATGCCGACGACGTGGTGGTGCGCAGCCTTATCACCCAGGCCAACGGCCAGCCGGTGGGCGTGGACTACCGGCTTGAAAAAGACCCCAAGCAGGGCTGGCGCATCTACGACATGAACGTCGAAGGCATCTGGCTGATCCAGAACTACCGCAACCAGTTCGCCCAGCAGATCAACCAGTCCGGTATCGACGGCCTGATCAAGGCCTTGAACCAGCGCAATCAGTAATTCGGGGGCTCCGGTCAGGCAGGATCCGTGATCCGGGCCTCCGGAGGTTATCCGGGGCCCGGCCGACCGGAGCCGGCCGCCGTCCACCTGAGCAGCAGGCCGCCATTTATAATGGGCGATTCGCTCTTTTCCGGGGCTCTCGCCACTGCCATGTCCGCCGTCAGTCTAGACCACGTATCCAAGATTTACCCGCCGCGCTCCCCCGGCTGGAAAAAGCTGCTTGGGCACAAGGCCGGCCCTGGTTTCCAGGCGCTGAACGATGTCAGCCTGAACATCGAACCGGGCGAATTCTTCGGCCTGCTGGGCCCCAACGGTGCCGGCAAGACCACCCTGATTTCCATCCTGGCGGGGCTGGCCCGTGCCAGCAGCGGGCGCGCCAGCGTGTGCGGCTACGACGTCACCGCCGACTACAAGGCAGCCCGGCGCGCCCTGGGCGTGGTGCCGCAGGAATTGGTCTACGACCCGTTCTTCACTGTGCGCGAAACCCTGCGTATCCAGTCGGGCTATTTCGGCCTGCGCAAGAACGACGACTGGATCGATGAAATCCTGTTCAACCTGGGCCTGGCCGACAAGGCCAACGCCAACATGCGCGCCCTGTCGGGCGGCATGAAGCGGCGCGTGCTGGTCGCCCAGGCGCTGGTGCACCGGCCGCCCGTCATCGTGCTCGACGAACCCACCGCGGGCGTCGACGTCGACCTGCGCCGCACGCTGTGGGAATTCATTTCGCGGCTGAACAAGGCCGGCCACACCATCATGCTGACCACGCATTACCTGGAAGAAGCCGAAGCACTGTGCGGACGCATCGCCATGCTCAAGGGGGGCCGCATCGTAGCGCTGGACACCACGCAGGCGTTGTTGGCGCGCGTGGGCGGCGTCGACCTGGAAGACGCCTTCGTGCGCATCATGCACCACGACGACCTGCCACCCGTGGCTGAACTGGAACCCGAAGAGATCGCCTCGTGACCCCGCCGCTTACCCCCGCCGCCCAGCCGCTGGTGCAGCCCCGCCTGGATGCTGGCTCGGGCTTTCCCACGTTGCTGCGCAAAGAATTGCTGCGCTTCTGGAAGGTCGCGTTCCAGACCATCGCCGCGCCCGTGGTCACCGCCTTGCTGTACTTGCTGGTGTTCGCCCAGGTGCTGGAAGGCCGCGTCATGGTCTACGGCATGGTGCCGTACACCGCATTCCTGATTCCCGGGTTGATGATGATGAGTATGCTGCAGAACTCGTTCGCCAACCCCTCGTCGTCGCTGATCCAGAGCCGTATCACCGGCAACCTGGTGTTCGTGCTGTTGCCGCCGCTATCGCACCGTGAAATCTTCTCGGCCTACCTGTTGGCGGCAATCGCGCGCGGGCTGGCCGTGGGCGCCTGTGTGTGGCTGGTGGCCATGTGCTTCACGCCGCTGCCGCTCGCGCATCCCGCCTGGATCATCGCGTTCGCCATCCTGGCTTGCGGCATCATGGGCACGCTGGGCCTGATCGCGGGCCTGTGGTCCGAAAAATTCGACCAATTGGCAGTCTTCCAGAATTTCCTGATCATGCCGGCCACGTTTTTGTCCGGCGTGTTCTATTCCATTCACACGCTGCCGCCGTTCTGGCAGGCGGTGTCGCACTGGAACCCCATCTTCTACACTATCGACGGCTTTCGCTACGGTTTTTTCTCCGTGTCGGACGTCTCGCCATGGCGCAGCCTGGCCGTAGTGTCCGGGGTCTTCGCCGCCCTGGCGATCACCGCGATGCGACTGCTGGCCAGCGGCTACAAACTCAGGAACTGACGTCCATGCTACCCACTCCCGAGCAGGTCCGCCAATACATTGCCGACGGTCTGCCCTGCAACCACCTGGACGTGCAGGGCGACGGCTCGCACTTCGATGCGGTCATCGTCAGCCCGGCCTTCGAAGGCAAGCGCCTGATCGCACGGCATCAGCTGGTATATGCCGCGCTGGGCGATCGCATGAAGGCCGAAATCCATGCACTGTCCATGCGCACGCTGACCCCCGACGAATACGCCAAGGCGGGCAACTGATGGACAAGCTACGCATCACCGGCGGCGCACAACTACGCGGCGAAGTCGCCATTTCGGGGGCCAAGAATTCGGCCCTGCCCATTCTGTGCGCCGGGCTGCTCAGCGCCGACCCGGTAGTCCTGGCCAACGTACCCGACCTGAACGACACCTCGACCATGCTGCGCCTGCTGGCCCGCATGGGCGTGAAGGCCGAACGCGGCGCCGATGGCATCGTCACCCTGCAGGCCAACCAGGTCGACAACCTGGAAGCGCCCTACGAACTCGTCAAGACCATGCGCGCGTCCATCCTGGTGCTGGGGCCGCTGCTGGCACGCTTCGGCCAGGCACGCGTCAGCCTGCCGGGCGGCTGCACCATCGGCCAGCGGCCCGTCGACCAGCACATCAAGGGCATGGCAGCCCTGGGGGCCGACATCCGTATCGAGCACGGCTTCGTGGTGGCGCAGGCGTCCCGCCTGAAGGGTGCCTCAATCCGCACCGACATGGTCACCGTGACCGGCACCGAGAACCTGCTGATGGCCGCCGTACTGGCCGAAGGCCAGACGGTGCTCGAGAACGCCGCCCGCGAACCCGAGATCGTCGACCTGGCCGAACTGCTCATCAAGATGGGCGCCCGCATCCGCGGCCATGGCACCGACCGCATCGTGATCGACGGCGTGGCCAGCCTGCATGGCGCCGAGCACAGCGTCATCCCCGACCGCATCGAGGCCGGCACGTTCCTGTGTGCCGTGGGCGCAGCCGGCGGCGACATCACGCTGCGCAACGCCTCTGCCGACACGCTGGGCGCCACACTCGACAAGCTGGCCGAGGCGGGCCTTACCATCGAAACCGGCCCCGGCTGGATCCGCGGCGCCATGCAAGGCCGGCCACGCGCAGTGGGTGCCCGCACCCACGAATACCCCGGCTTCGCCACCGACATGCAGGCCCAGCTGATGGCGCTCGATACCGTTGCGCATGGCACGGCGGTCATCGTCGAGAACATTTTCGAGAACCGCTACATGCATGTGCAGGAACTGCGCCGCATGGGCGCCGACATCGACATCGACGGCCACACCGCGATCGTGCGCGGCGTGACGCGCCTGTCCGGCGCCGCCGTCATGGCCACCGACCTGCGTGCCTCGGCCAGCCTGATCATCGCCGGCTTGGCCGCCGAGGGCCAGACCCAGGTCGACCGCATCTATCACCTGGACCGCGGCTACGACAAAATGGAAGTCAAGCTGCGCGCCTTGGGCGCCGACATCCAGCGCCTGACCGGCAAGGAATCTGCATGAGCTCCATACCCGCCGCGCCCATTACCCTGGCGCTGTCCAAGGGCCGCATCTTCGAAGAAACCCTGCCGCTGCTGGCGCAAGCCGGTATTGAAGTCGCCGAAAACCCCGAAAGCTCGCGCAAACTGATCCTGCCCACCAGCGACCCCGCGCTGCGGCTGATCATCGTGCGGGCCTCCGATGTGCCCACCTATGTGCAATATGGCGCCGCCGACCTGGGCATAGCCGGCAAGGACGTCCTGATCGAACACGCCGCCCAGCAGCCTGGCGGCCTGTACCAGCCCATCGATCTCGATATCGCCAAGTGCCGGCTGTGCGTGGCGGTGCGCAATGGCTTCGACTACCAGGCGGCCGTGCACCAGGGCGCGCGCCTGCGCGTGGCCACCAAATATATGCAGTCGGCGCGCGAGCACTTCGCCGCCAAGGGCGTGTACGTCGACATCATCAAGCTGTATGGCTCGATGGAACTGGCCCCCCTGGTCGGCCTCGCCGATTGCATCGTCGACCTGGTATCGTCGGGCGGCACGCTGCGCGCCAATGACCTGGTTGCCGTGGAAGACATCATGGCCATTTCATCACGCCTGATCGTCAACCAGGCCTCGCTCAAGACCCGCGGCGCACGCTTGCAGCCCCTGCTCGACGCGTTCCAGCGGGCCGCCCAAGGAACCGCCTCCGCCTGAAGCGGAAACCCGCCCCCGAAGCGGGGCGCGCATCCGACCCGGGCGCACCTGTTTCATCCCGGGCGGGCTGCGCCCGCTACACTATGTCTTTGCCTGCGGCGGCGGCCACCCGCAATAACGCCGTCGCGGGTGTGTTTTCTGCTCTTCCTTGACGACATGGCTGCCCTGATCAATCGCCTCGACTCCCGCCAGCCCGATTTTTCTTCCGCGCTGTCCCGGCTGCTGGCCTTCGAGGCCACCGAAGACGAATCCATCGACCGCGCCGCCGCCGGTATCCTGGCCGACGTGCGCAGCCGCGGCGATGCCGCGCTGCTGGAATACACCCAGCGCTTCGACCGCGTGGGCGCCACCACGGCCGACGCGCTTGAAATCCCCAAGGCCGACTGGCATGCCGCGCTGGCCGCGCTGCCCGCCGCCCAGCGCAATGCGCTGGAAACCGCCGCCGACCGGGTCCGCGCCTATCACGAGCACCAGCGCGGCGAAACCTGGACCTACACCGACGCCGAAGGCAACCTGCTGGGCCAGCAGATCACGCCGCTGGACCGCGTGGGCCTGTACGTACCGGGCGGCAAGGCCGCCTATCCGTCGTCGGTGCTGATGAATGCCATTCCCGCCAAGGTGGCCGGCGTGCCCGAACTCATCATGGTCACCCCCACCCCCAACGGCACTCGCAACCCCATGGTGCTGGCCGCCGCCGCCATCGCGGGCGTCGACCGCGCCTTCGCCATCGGCGGCGCACAGGCGATAGGCGCGCTGGCTTACGGCACAGCCACCGTACCGGCGGTAGACAAGATCGTCGGCCCGGGCAATGCCTACGTGGCTGCCGCCAAGCGGCGCGTGTTCGGCACCGTGGGTATCGACATGATCGCCGGCCCCAGCGAAATCCTGGTCATCTGCGACGGCAATACGCCGGCCGACTGGATCGCCATGGATCTGTTTTCCCAGGCCGAGCACGACGAACTGGCGCAGTCTATCCTGCTGTGCCCCGACCCCGCCTACATCGATGAAGTCGAAGCCGCCATCGCCCGCCTGTTGCCCACCATGCCGCGCGCCGACATCCTGCGCGTCAGCCTGGCCAACCGCGGGGCACTGATCCTGGTGCG
>DASPIV010000618.1:0-2389 GCA_035628955.1 Bordetella sp. | reverse complement strand
TATTGCCCAATGTCCTAATGTCGGCGCCGTAAAGCTGCTGTATCTGCGCGATGGCCTGGTCCAGGGCGCCAATGCGAAACCGGCCGCTGATGTGCTGCTGCGCCAACCGGTCGCCCAGCAGCACCACCCGACCCGGACGGTAGCGGTTGATCTCGTCCACCGCGTCCGGCAAGGCCATGTCGTCGAACACCACGACGCCGTGACGCCAGGCGGATTCGCCATTCACCGCGACCTGTGATGGGGCTCCGACGCGGGCGCTGCCATACGAAACCTCGTCGCGCGCCTGCAATGCCAGCCTTTGCGCCGGATGCCTCAGTTCGGCGCGACCCTCGGTGCAAAATACCCGCACCTTGCCTCCGGCCAGCCAGCGCACCTCGACCTCGCCGGCCTCCAGCCGGATCCGGCCCTCGCCCGCCACGATTTCCATCGGATCGCGCCGCGGGTTCTGCACGGCGGCTTCACCGGCGATGAGTTCGATGCGCGTCATGCCCGCTTCCGGCCGCAGAGCCACGCTGGTCCGCGTATTCAGCAGCAGCCGCACCTGACCGTCCAGCAGAATGTCGCGTTGCTCGCCGATGGCGGTGCGGTAGTCGGCATCCAGCTCTGACCAGGAAGGCCACAGGCCCAAAGGCGGCGCCGCGACAGCAGCCACGCCCAGCGTCGCCACGGCCGAGGCGGCGGCGCCCAGGAACCAGCGGCGCTGCGACGACACGGGCGCGGTCTCGGGATGTGCCTGCCGGACACGAAAGGCGTGGGCGATCTGCCCCACGTTGCGCCAGTCACGGCTGGCCTCGGCCCAGGCCAGGGTATGGGCAGGACTTTGCGCCCGCCATTGCAGGAATGCCTGCGCGTCCACGGTGGTGGGCCGCCCCGTGGCCAGGTGCCGCGCCCAGGCACGCGCCTCTGCCTCGATGGCGGCCATCGAACGGCGTCCCTGCGGTTTGTCCGTGTTTGCAGAAGTCATGATCTACCCGGCCGCCCTGGCATCAGGAATGTCCATGTCATATAGACGTTCGGCGCCATGCAAATGCGCACCTGTTTTTGCCGCCGCGGCGGTGTCGTGCCGGTTTTCATCGCCGCATCTGCCTGACGCAATACTCATGGGCCACCTGGAGCTCCCGTGCCACCATGCGCACCGATATGCCATAACGGGCCGCCAGTTCCTCGCGTGTGGCGCCATCCACGCGCGCGGAGAACAGAATGTCCCGCTGGCGTGGCGGCAAGGCCTGCATGGCCTGGACCACCCGCTCCAGATCCAGGCGGGCCTGGACTGCCTGCGCGGGGCCGGCTGCGGAGTCAGCTACGTCGAACAGCGCATCGATCTCGGTTTCGTTCAATTCGCGCGCCTGCCCGCGTACCCGGTCGATGGCCGCATGCATGGCGATATTGATCAGATACGCCTGAGGGTGGCGAACCTCTTCGATTTCGTCTTTGACCGCCAGGCGCAGCCAGGCGTCGTGCAGGGCGTCGCCGGCCAAGTCGGGTGAGCCCAGGCGGCGCGTCAACTGGGTCTTCAACAGGTCGTAGCGCTCGACCAGTACGCGCCGCAGTTCGGCCAGGCCATGGGTTGTCATGGCATGCCTGGCGACAAGAGCTCAAAGGGCATCGCATTCCCCGCCGGGGTTTGCCGATGGCTGAACCAGCAAGGTCAGCGGCTGGCCCAGTTGGCCCGGTGGGGCGGAACCCAGCGCCAGGCCAGTCAGCCGTGTGCGCACGCTCGTTTCCAGTTCGGGACGGCCGGCGGCATGCACTTCCAATTGCGTAATAGCGTGCGCGCCATCGATATGAAAGCGCAACGCCAGCCGGTAGTTGCCGGGGCGCGTGCGGCGATCCGCGCACAGGGCCGCCAGCACGCGCCGCTGCACCTGTGCGTAGTAGCGCTGGCGCGCGGATGCCGCCAGCGCCCCAGCGGTTTCCGGCGCACTGCCGGGGCCCGCTCGACGCGGCTCCGGCACCAGGACAAAGGCATCGTTGGAGGTGTAGCGGGCCGTCATGCCCGTGCCCGCGATCAGCAACCGCAGCGCGTCTTGCGCGCCATAGCGGCCCCGAACCAGCGATGACATCCTGCCGCGCACGACCTTGCTGTCATACAGCAGCGACCGCCCCGTTACCCGGCTGTACCGCTGCAGGGCCTGATGCAGCGGCTGGCGGGGAATATCGAAATCCATGACGGGTTGCCGCACCGGGGCCGCCGCGGCGGGCGCGGGCAGCGTAGCAGGGGGCTGCGCCTGAACCAGGACGGGAAGCGCTGCTATCGATGCCACGATCAGCCGCGCCAGGACGCGCATGGCGCGATAGCGGCCCATAGGCAGGATGATGCGGTGGGATTGCGATGCATGAAGAAAGCGGCCGCCGGCAGGCCTGGCGCGGATTGCAAAGGCGCAAGGTA
>DASPIV010000617.1:0-4651 GCA_035628955.1 Bordetella sp. | reverse complement strand
GGAAAAGTGCTGATCTTGACGTCCAGCACGGTGGTCAGGCCACCCAGGCCCTGGGCGCCGATGCCCAGCGCGTTGACCTTCTCGTACAGCTCGATGCGCAGTTCTTCCAGCTTGTTCTGCGGGCCACGGGCCAGCAGTTCGTACATGTCGATGTCGTCCATCAGCGACTGCTTGGCCATCAGCATGGCTTTTTCGGCGGTGCCGCCGACACCGATGCCCAGCATGCCGGGCGGGCACCAGCCCGCGCCCATGGTGGGTACGGTTTTCAGGACCCAGTCGACCAGCGAATCGCTGGGGTTCAGCATGGCGAACTTGGTCTTGTTCTCGGAACCACCGCCTTTCGAGGCGATTTGCACGTCGACCTTGTCACCGGGCACCAAGTCGACGTGCAGGATACAGGGCGTGTTGTCGCGCGTGTTCTTGCGGGCGAAGATGGGGTCGTCAAGCACCGAGGCGCGCAGCGGGTTGTCGGGGTTGGTGTAGCCCCGGCGCACGCCTTCGTCGCACAACTCTTGCAGGGTGAGCCTGGTGTCGAAGCGCACGTCCATGCCCACTTTCAGGAACACGTTGACGATGCCGGTGTCCTGGCATAGCGGGCGCTTGCCTTCGGCGCACATGCGCGAATTGGTCAGGATCTGTGCCATCGCGTCGCGCGCGGCGGGGCTTTCTTCGCGTTCGTAGGCGCGGGCCAGGTGGCGGATGTAGTCGACGGGGTGGTAGTAGCTGATGAACTGGATGCCATCGGCAATAGACTGGACGAGGTCTTCTTCTTTGATAAGGACGGACATGGCGTTATGAGCGGAAACGGATAAGGACAACAGCTTATTTTATGACCAGCCGCAGCCGGGCTTATTTACCCTGCCACACGGGCTTGCGCTTTTCGGCGAAAGCGGTGGCGCCTTCCTTGGCGTCGGCCGAGGCAAAAATGTGCGCGATCAGCGGACGCTGGCGGTCGAACATGTCTTCCTGGTCCCAATCGACGGCCTGGGTCACGATGCTCTTGGCGGTCTGTACGGCCAGCGGGCCGTTTTCCACAATGACCCGGGCCAGTTTCAGGGCGCCTTCAAGGGCCTTGCCCGGTTCGGTCAGGCGATTGACCAGGCCATGGGCGTAGGCCCGCTCGGCAGTCAGCATGTCGCCCGTCAGGATGATTTCCATGGCCACGTGGTACGGCAGGCGGCGCGGCAGGCGCAGCATGCCGCCCGAACCGGCCACCAGGCCACGCTTGACCTCGGGCAGGCCGAACTTGGCATTGTTGGCCGCCACGATCAGGTCGGCCGCCAGGGCCATCTCGCAACCGCCGGCCAGCGCGTAGCCTTCCACGGCGGCGATCAGCGGTTTGCGCGGCGGACGTTCGTTCAGGCCGGCAAAGCCGCGGCCCGGAAGCACCGGGCGTTCGCGGCTTTGAGCGAAGGCCTTCAGGTCCATGCCCGACGAGAAAGTGTTCCCCGCACCGGTCAGGATGCCGATGCGCAGGTCGTCGCGGCTGTCCAGCTGATCCAGTGCGGCGGCCATGGCCTGCGCGGCCTCCAGATTGATGGCGTTCTTGGCTTCGGGCCGGTTGACGGTAATGATCTGGATACCGTCGACGACTTCGACCTTGATCAGTTCGGACATGCGGGGCTCCTGGCGGGCGCTGGGCCCGCGGTTATCTATAAGACTGAAGGGGATACCGAATGATACGACCATCGGAGCGCAGCCGCCCGGCGCACGGGGTGGTCACTATATTGACCATCTGCCGCTGCCCTGCCGCAGCCCGCTTAGTGCCGCGCCAGCTGCGTCACGGCGGCAATCAGGCGGTCGAGTTCGGCGGCCGAGGTCAGGTAGCTTACCGAGGCGCGCGCCACCGAATCCAGGCCGCGCGCCCGCATGTCCAGCGGTGTATACGGCACACCATTGGCGGTAATGTTGATACCTTGCTGCGCCAGCGCCTGGCGCACATCGGCGGCGGCCATGCCATTCACGTTGAACGACACCAGTGCCGAGCAGGGTTGCCCCAGGTCATGCAGCGTCACGCCGGGAATGCACGCCAGCCGCTCGCGCAACGTGCCGGCGTTGGCGTCCAGGCGCGCGCGGATCGCCTCGATGCCCAGGTCCAGCGCTTCTTGCAGCGCATTGGCCAGGCCGCACAGCAGGGCCACTGGCTGCTCGCTGGTTTCCAGACGCTGCGCGCCGCGGCGCAGCGCTGACTCGCCATCTATGCCGATCGGCGCGGACGACGTATCCACAAAAGCCGGCACCAGGCGGTCGGCAAACCCGTCGCGCACGTACAGCAGCGACAACCCGCGCGGCCCGCGCAAGTGCTTGCGCACCGGCGCGACCAGCACATCGCAGCCCAGCGTGGCCACGTCGATCGGCAACTGGCCCAGGGCCTGGGCGGCGTCGACGATATAGGCGATGCCGTGGCGGCGCGCAATGGCGCCGATCTCGGCCGCCGGATTGACCAGGCCTCCGTTGGCGGGCAGCCAGGTCAGCGAAATCAGCTTGACCCGATCGTCGAGCATGGCCTGCAGGGCATCGGGCGATACGCGGCCATCGGCGCCGCAGGGGATGGCTTCGATACGGGCGCCGGCCCGGCCGGCCACCTGTTGCATGGTGGCCAGGTTGCCGCCCCATTCGTGCCGGCCCACCAGGATGCGGTCGCCCGGCGCCCACGGCCCCAGTGCGGCGAAGGCCCGGCCCCACGCGTCGGAACACCCCGAAGCAAACGCGATTTCGCCCGGCTGGGCGCCTATCAGCCGGGCCGCCAGTTGCCGGGTGGCGTCCAGGGTGTCCTGGGCCCGCGCAGCTTCCATGGGCCCCATCGCGGCCTCGCGCTGCAGGTGGCCGATGACCGCCTGCACCGTGGCGGCCGAGGGCAGCGAGGCGGCCGCATGATTGAAATGCACGATTTGCTCGACGCCCGGCGTAGCCTGGCGCAAGCGCTCGACATCGGCATCGGACAAGGCCTGGGCACGGGCGGTAATCGTGGAAGACATGAGACGCACCTTTGCAAAAGCCGGCTGGACAGGATAAAGCGCCATGGTAGCGCGTTCAATATCTTTACCACCCCGCCGGGCACCTGAAATTCCCGGGCATGGCGCTCTTATAGTGACCGGACTCGTAGCCCCTTTGTCATTGAGAGCCTTCATGCCCAGCACTACCGCCGTTCCGGCCTTCATCAAATCGCCAGCCGCCCGCGCCCAGGACAGCGTGGGCGCGATCGAAGACACCGTACGCGAGATCATTGCCCAGGTGCGTGCCCGCGGCGACGCCGCGGTGCGCGAATATTCCCTTAAGTTCGATCGCCAGGACACGCCCCTGCTGGAAGTAAGCATGGACGCCCGCCTGCGCGCCGTGGCCGATCTGGATGGCCAGACGCGCCAGGACACCGAATTCGCCATCGAGCGCGTGCGCGCTTTCGCCCAGGCGCAACTGGCCACCGTGCTGCCGCTGGAAGTCGAAGCCCTGCCCGGCCTGCACCTGGGCCATCGCGTCATTCCCGTGCGGCGCATCGGCGCCTACGTGCCGGGCGGCCGCTACCCTATCTTGTCGGCACCGGTGATGACCATCGTGCCCGCCAAGGTGGCCGGCTGCGAGGAAGTCATCGCCTGCCTGCCGCCAGGCGCGCATCCGGCCATGATCGCCGGCTGCCACCTGTCGGGCGCCGACCGCATTTTCCTGGTGGGCGGGGCGCAGGCGATTGCCGCCATGGCCTGCGGTACCGAATCGATCCCGGCGGTGGACAAGATCGTGGGGCCAGGCAATGCCTACGTCAACGAAGCCAAACGCCAGGTGTTCGGCGAAGTCGGCATCGACCAGTTGGCCGGCCCCAGCGAGATTTTCGTGGTGGCCGATGAAACCGGCGATGCGGAAATGATCGCCACCGACCTGCTGGCCCAGGCAGAACACGATGTACGGACCCGTGTGGGCCTGATCACCACCCACGAGCCGCTGGCGCGCGCCACGCTGGCCGCGGTGGAGCGCCAGCTGCAGGATCTGCCCACCGCCGACGTGGCGGGCCGCGCCTGGCACGACTACGGCGAAATCGCGCTGTGCGCCGACGAAGCCGCCATGCTGGCCTATTCCGACCAGGTGGCCGCCGAGCATCTGCAAGTGCATACGCGCGACCCGCATGCCACCGGCCTGAAGCTGCGCAACTACGGTTCCTTGTTCATCGGCACGCTGGCCAGCGTGGTGTATTCGGACAAGTGCTGCGGCACCAATCACACCCTGCCCACCATGGGTGCCGGCCGCTATACCGGCGGCCTGTGGGTGGGATCGTTCCTGAAGATCTGCACGCACCAATGGCTGGACCCGCGCGGCGTCGCCGCCGTGGCCCCGCCCGCCGTGCGCCAGAGCCTGACCGAGGGCATGGAAGGCCATCGCCGCGCCGCCGCGCTGCGCCTGGGCTGACAGCGCCACACCGCCTACTATCCACACTCAAGGGGAACAAAATGAAATTCCACGCGCTCTTCGCCGCATTGACCTTGGCCGGCTGCATCATTGCGCCGCAGGCCCACGCTGAACAGCAGTACCCGTCGCGGCCCATCAAGCTGGTGGTGCCGTTTCCACCGGGCGGCACCACTGACGTACTGGCCCGCACCATCGCCGACCCGCTGGGCAAACTGCTCAAGCAGACCGTGGTGGTGGAAAACCGCAGCGGCGCGGC
>DASPIV010000616.1:0-5339 GCA_035628955.1 Bordetella sp. | reverse complement strand
GTGTTCGCCGTTGGGGTACTTGCCCAGCATCGGCGCCACCGTGCGCGTATCGATAGGCGGCTTGTAGGCGCACAGCCCTTCGCCGAAGTCCAGCATCCAGCGATGGTCCTGGTAGAACTGCTGGCGGCCGGTCAGGGTGCGCCACGGAATCAGTTCGTGCACGTTGGTATAGCCGGCGCTGTAGCTGACCTCTTCGCTCTCCAGGCCCGACCAGGTCGGCGCCGAGATGATCTTGCGCGGCTGCACCTGGATGTCGCGGAAACGAATCTTGTCGTGCTCGCGGCCCGCCGCCAGATGCGTGTGGCTGCGGCCGGTGACCTTGCCCAGCGCCTCCCAGGCCTTGACCGACACATGGCCGTTGGTTTCCGGCGCGAAGGTCAGGATCATTTCGGCGGCATCGATGGCCGTTTCCAGGCGCGGCCGGCCTGCGCTGACGCCCGCGTCGTCAACACGCCGATTCAGTTCGCCCAGCTCGTGCACTTCGTGCTCGGTGTTCCAGTTGATGCCCTTGCCGCCATTGCCCAGCTTGTCGAGCAGCGGTCCGACCGAGGTGAACTTGCGGTAGATGTCGTTGTAGTCGCGCTCGACCACCGTCATCGACGGCGCGGTCTTGCCCGGCACCAGTTCGCATTCACCCAATTTCCAGTCCCTGGGTTCGAAAGCCTGGCCCAGTTCTCCCGGGGTGTCGTGCAACAGCGGGGTCAACACCAGGTCTTTGCGCTTGCCCAGGTACGGGCCGCCGATATCGCTGAACTTGCGTGCCAGCAGCTTGTAGATTTCCCAGTCGGTCTTGCTTTCCCACAGCGGCTGCACTGCTTCGGACAGCGGATGGATGAATGGGTGCATGTCAGATGTGTTGAGATCGTCTTTCTCGTACCAGGTGGCGGTGGGCAAGACGATGTCGCCATACAGGCAGGTGGTGCTCATGCGGAAATCGAGCACGGTCAGCAAGTCGAGCTTGCCTTCGGCGGCCTCTTCGCGATAGCGCACTTGCGACGGCTTGATGGCATCGGCTTCGTCGCCGAACACGGCGTTCTGCGTACCCAGCAGGTACTTCAGGAAGTATTCGTGACCCTTGCCGCTGGAACCCAGAATGTTGGAGCGCCACACGAACATGTTGCGCGGGAAGTTGGCCGGGTTGTCGGGGTCGTCGCAGCTCAGGTTCAACTGGCCGTTTTGCAGGCGCTGGGCCGCGTACGCGACCGGGTCTTGCCCGGCGGCCTCGGCCTGCGCCACCACGTCCAGCGGATTGGTCTCGAGCTGCGGCGCAGAGGGCAGCCATCCCATGCGCTCGGACTTGGCGTTCAGGTCGATCATGCTGAGCTGCTCATAGCGCGCCGCGTCGGCGGTAGGACCGAGAATGTCGCTGACCGGCAGTTTCTCGTGGCGCCATTGGCTGGTGTGCGCATAGAAGAACGACGTGCCGTTCATATGGCGCGGCGGGCGCGACCAGTCGGAAGCGAAGGCCAGCGGAGCCCAGCCGAATTGCGGACGCAATTTTTCCTGGCCCACGTAGTGCGCCCACCCGCCGCCGCTCTTGCCCACGCAGCCGCACATCATCAGCAGGTTGATGATGCCGCGATAGGTCATGTCCATGTGATACCAATGGTTCAGCGCGGCGCCGACGATCACCATGGACTTGCCCTGGGTATCGTGGGCATTCTGCGCGAACTCGCGGGCCACCTGGATGACCAGGTGGCGCGGCACGGTAGTGTGCTTTTCCTGCCAGGCCGGCGTGTACGGAACATCGTCATCGTACGAGGCGGCCACGTTCTCGCCGCCGAGGCCGCGGTCGACACCGTAGCTGGCCATCTGCAGGTCGTAGACGGTGGCCACGCACACCTGGCTGCCGTCGGCCAGCGTGATGCGGCGCACGGGCACGTTGCGTACCAGTACGCTGCCGTGTTCGCCGCCGAAGTACGGAAAGCCCACGCCGGCCACGGCATCGTGCTTGTCCAGCAGGGTAAGGACGGGATCGATCTTGCGCCCGCTACCGCCGTCATGTGATTCGAGGTTCCAGCGCCCCACCTTGGCGCCGCCGTCCACATCCGCCTCGCCCCAGCGAAAGCCGATGCTGCCGTTCGGCACCACCAATTCGCCGTTGCGGGCATCGATGACCAGCGTCTTCCAGTCGGGGTTGTTGTGCTGGCCCAGCCCGTCAGCCAGCTGCGAAGCACGCAGGAAGTGGTCGGGCACCAGGCAGCCGTCGCGCTCTTTCAGCTGCACCAGCATGGGCATGTCGGTGTAGCGGCGGGCGTAGTCGTGGAAGTAGCCGGAGGCGTTGCTGTGATGGAATTCCTTCAGGACGACATGGCCCATGGCCAACGCCAGCGCCGCGTCGGTGCCCTGCTTGGGTGCCAGCCAGATATCGCCGAACTTGACCATTTCGCCGAAGTCGCTCGACACGGCTACCGTCTTGGTGCCTTTGTAGCGGACCTCGGTATAGAAGTGCGCATCGGGCGTGCGTGTCTGGGGTACGTTCGAGCCCCACACCATCAGGTAGGTGGAGTTGTACCAATCGGCCGATTCGGGCACGTCGGTTTGTTCGCCCCACACCTGGGGGCTGGCAGGCGGCAGGTCGCAGTACCAGTCGTAGAAGCTCAGGCAGGCGCCCCCCAACAGGCTCAGGTAGCGTGCCCCGGCGGCGTAGCTGACCATAGACATGGCAGGAATGGGCGAGAATCCGATCAGCCGATCGGGGCCGAACCGCTTGATGGTGTAGGCGTTGGCTGCCGCAATGATTTCGGTGGCGGTATCCCAGTCGGCCCGCACGAAACCGCCCAGGCCGCGCACCGACTTGTAGCGCTGGGCCTTGACCGGATCCTGGCTGATGGATTCCCACGCTGCGATGGGGTCCATGGCCTTGCGCGCTTCGCGCCACATTTCCGCCAGGCGGCCGCGGATCATCGGGTACTTCACGCGCTGCGCCGAATATACATACCAGCTATACGAAGCGCCACGCGGACAGCCGCGGGGCTCATGGTTGGGCAGGTCGGGGCGCGTACGGGGATAATCGGTTTGCTGGGTTTCCCAAGTGATCAGGCCGTTCTTGACATAGACCTTCCAGGAACACGAGCCGGTGCAGTTGACGCCGTGCGTGGAGCGTACGACCTTGTCGTGTTGCCAGCGGCCGCGATAGGCGTTTTCCCAGTTGCGGTCTTCATTGACGACCTCGCCGTGGCCGCTGGAAAAGGTGGATTTCACCCGCGACATGAATTTCAGCCGGTCCAGGAAATGACTCATTCTTTTCTCCGTATGCGCCGGCTGCGCCGGCGCGATCTAGCTACTACTGTATTGAGGCGGAGCGCGGCCAACCATTCATCGCTAGTAGAAGGTCGGCACGCCATGCGCACTAGTTCGCTTGGTCGAAGTGACTAGTCACGGGACGCATCAGCAAGGCATGGGCGCATTGCGGCGTGCGTAGTACCACCAAGTGATGCACAGGCAACTGACGTAGAAGGCAATGAAGCAGTACAACGCGGCGCCCACGCTGCCGGTCATCTCGATCGAAGTCCCGAAGCTGCGCGGAATGAAGAACCCGCCATAGGCTCCAATGGCACCCGAAAAGCCCAGCACCGCAGCTGATTCCTTGCCGCCATCGATCAAGGCCTGCTTTTCAGCCTGCGCACCGCGCCCGCGGGCTTGCTGCACGCGTTCCTGCAGGAAGATCACCGGAATCATGCGAAATGTCGAACCGTTGCCCAGGCCAGTCAACGCGAACAGCACGATGAACATCGCCAGGAAGCCCTGGAAGTTGCCGGCGGTATCGGCGGCAGGGGCGAAAGCCAGCACACCCAGTACCGCAAGGATCATGGCGCCGAACACCAGCAGCGTGACGCGTGCGCCACCGATCTTGTCGGATACCCAACCCCCTATCGGGCGGGTCAGCGACCCGACCAGCGGCCCCAGGAAGGCATAGGTGACCGGATTGATCTCCGGGAACAGTGCCTTGGTCAACATGGCAAACCCCGCCGAGAACCCGATGAACGAGCCGAACGTGCCGATATACAGCCAGCACATCAACCAGTTGTGCTTGCGTTTGAAAATCACGGCTTGGTCGGCGAACGATGCCTTGGCATCGGCGATGTCGTTCATGCCGAACCAGGCCGCAATCGCCGACACCAGGATGATCGGCACCCAGATGAAACCGGCGTTCTGCAGCCAGATCTGGTGTTCGACGCCGTCTACCATGAAGCGCTGCGGGTCGCCGCCCAGCGTGCCCAGTACGCCCATGGTGATGATGACCGGCACCACGAACTGCACCACCGACACTCCCAGGTTGCCGATACCCGCATTCATGCCGGTGGCGAAACCCTTTTTTTCTTTCGGGAAAAAGAAGCTGATGTTGGCCATGCTGGAACTGAAGTTGCCGCCGCCAAAGCCGCACAGCAGCGCCAGGGCCAGCAGAGTGGGATACGACGTGGTCGGATCTTGCAAGGCAAAGCCCATGCCCAGCGCCGGTATCAGCAGCGTCGCGGTGGAAATGGCGGTCCAGCGACGCCCGCCAAACACGGGTACCAGGAAGGAATAGAAGATGCGCAGCGTGGCGCCGGAAAGAGCGGGCAGGGCCGTCAGCCAGAACATCTGGTTCTTGGACAGCTCGAAACCCGCCTTGTCCAGGTTGACGACCACCACGCTCCAGAGCATCCAGATGCAGAAGGCCAGGCTGAGCGCGGGTATGGAAATCCAAAGATTGCGATTGGCAATGCGGGCGCCGGTGTTGCGCCAGAAATTCTGGTTCTCCGGTTCCCAACGGTTCAGTACATAGCTGGACATGGTGCTCTCGCGGTCGGGGGTGCCGGGCGCGATGGCGTCCGGCAAATGAGTGAAGGAGATATCAGGCGGCTTGCAGCGCCGCGGAGCGCGAAGCAGGGCGGAAGCTGTAGTGCATCCAGACCAGCGAGACGCACACCGTGCCGTACATCAGCATGAAGGCGCTGGAACGCACGCCTGTCAGGTCGAGCAGTACCCCGAACAGGATGGGCAGCACGAACCCGCCCAGGCCGCCGGCCAGCCCGACAATGCCGGACACCGCGCCGATGTTCTGGCCGAACTCGTCTGAGATGAACTTGAAAACCGAGGCCTTGCCGATGGCCATGGCGATACCCACCACGAACATCAGAATGGTGAACAGCGTGGGGCCGATGGACAAGAACAGTTCACGCGGGCCCGCGTCGGTCTGGACGATGAAGTGTGTTTGGGGATAGCTGAGAATGAAGAACGCAACCCAGCAGACCCACATCACCCACCAAGTGGTGCGGTGGGCACCGTACTTGTCGGAGATCCAGCCGCCCACGGCGCGCAAGACGCCGCCCGGCAGCGAAAAGCACGCGGCCAGC
>DASPIV010000615.1:0-5526 GCA_035628955.1 Bordetella sp. | reverse complement strand
AGCCGGTGTCGTTCCAGGTGGGCACCAAGGAATATGCCGCGCAGCACATCAAGCTGAAGAACCGCAGGCAGGTTACGCCCAACCCCGATGACCTCAAGCGCATCGAGCGCGAACTCGATCAGCAACTGGCGGCGTATCGCGCTTTTCGCGAAGGCGTCATTCCCAGCAATGTCATGCTCGACCGTCCCGTCGACGGCCGCTTGTCCAGTCCGTTCGGGCTGCGGCGCTTCTTCAACGGGCAAGAACGCAACCCTCATTCGGGCCTGGACTTCGCCGTGCCGGCCGGCACGCCGATCAAGGCGCCCGCGGCGGGCCGCGTGGTACTGGTGGGTAATTTCTTCTTCAACGGCAACACGGTGTTCGTCGACCACGGCCAGGGCTTCATCAGCATGTTCTGCCATTTGTCGGCGGTGGACGTGAAGGTGGGCGACGAGGTGGCGCGCGGGGCCGTGGTCGGCAAGGTGGGCAGTACGGGCCGGGCAACCGGGCCGCACTTGCACTGGAACATCAGCCTGAACGACGCGCGGGTCGATCCGGCCATTTTCATCGGCGCGGTCAAGCGTCCTTGAGGGCCCGGCCGCCCACGCGGCGCTGCGCGCATCAAGCGCCGGTAGCCGATTGCGCCACGGACTGGTAGCGCCGTTCGGCGAATTGCAACTCGTGTATGGCTTGCTGGTGCAGACGGCGCTGCTCGTCCAGGCAGTTGTCGTACTTCAGGCAGGCCTGGGCGTAGGTCAGGCCGGTGGCGCGCAGGCTATGCACGAAGGCCGCGCGCGATTGCTGCAACAGGCGCAGACCCTCTTCGCCCTGTTCGACGGTGCGTTGGGCGTGGGCAACGCGCTGGGCGGCGGCCTGGGGCGATTCGATCGTATCCATGACAAGCGGCATACGGGCCACGCCAGGCCATGCGGCGTTTAGCGGCGGCGCTGCGGCGGACGCGACATGGTGGGCGCGCGTTCGTCTTTGTGGCGGAAATTGATGCGGCCCTTGGTCAGGTCGTAGGGCGACATTTCCAGGGTGACGCGGTCGCCAGCCAGGATACGGATGCGGTGCTTGCGGATACGGCCGGAGGCGTAGGCGCCCACTTCGATGCCATTGTCCAGGGTAACGCGGTAGCGGCTGTCGGGCAGTACTTCGTCGACAATCCCGTCGAGTTCGATCAGTTCTTCTTTTGCCATGTATGAATCTCCTTGGTCGATGCGCGCGTGCACCGTGGCACGGGGCTCGCGCCGCCCTCAGGCGGCATGCGCGGGACCCAAGCGGGCTTGGGCCAGCGGTGGAACGTAAAACGTCCCGGCTGGTATATGGGTACTCGGCCGCGGAACCTGGCGGAACCTTGGGGCGGGTACTCACGCCGCTGGGGCGATATGCGCGCTGGGCGCGGCTTGGTCGCAGCATTACGCTAGGCGCAATACCGGAAGAAGCAGGCAGGGCCGTGCTTATATATCAAAACTTATGCACGGAACAACTGAACATATTACTCCAATCGTGTTTATTTGACCAGGGTTTTCCCGGATTTTGGGGTTTTGACCGGTTCCTGTGTCGATTTCGCCCGGATTCGCCCGTCGTGGCTATAAGAAGGCCGACCGGCCTTTATCACTTCCGGGAGAAACAGCCATGCGCGTAATGGTGATAGTGAAGGCAACTCAGGACAGCGAATCGGGCAATATGCCCACGGCCGAACTGCTGCAGGCCATGGGCCAGTACAACGAAGCACTGATCGAGGCCGGCGTCTTGCTCAATGGCGATGGCCTGCGGCCGTCATCGGAAGGCAAGCGGGTGGCTTTCGACGGAACAAAGCGCTATGTCACCGATGGGCCGTTCGCCGAGACCCGCGAACTGGTGGCGGGCTTCTGGCTATGGCAGGTGAAAGACATGGACGACGCCGTGCAATGGGTGAAACGGTGCCCCAATCCCATGCCCGGGCCCAGCGAGATCGAGATCCGGCCGCTGTACGAAGCGTCGGATTTTGCCTGAACCCGGGCAGCCGGCCGCGCCGGCCCGGCCTATTCAGCGCCCGGGCCGGCGTGCGGGTATTGCGGCAGATCGTCGGTAATGTCGTGCCAGGGAGCTTTGTTGGCCACATGTACATGACAGGCGGCCTTGATGCCGGGGTTGTCGTCCAGGGCTCCCAAGGGCAGGCCGTAGGCTTCAGGCGCGTGGTCGAAACGCGATAGCAGCGGGGTGCCGCAGGCGCCGCAGAAGCCCCGGTAGTTGCCGGGCGATGAGCTGTACCAGGTGACGTGGTTTTCGCCACGCGTCCAGGAGAAATCCTTCGACTGGACGCTGGCGCGCGTACGGAAGGCGGCGCCATGGGCCTTGCGGCACATCGCGCAATGGCAATTCAAGGCCTGGGTCAGCGGGCCAGAAATCTCGTAGGCCACGCGGCCGCACAGGCAGGAACCTCTTAGCATGTCGCGCTCCGGGGGGCTGCGAAAGCCCCAATATATACCGTCGCGCCGCGCGGCCGAACATGACTATTTCATTGCACGACATCCATCCGTCACCGATAGCCGGGTGGCGCCAGGCGTTCGCTGGTCATCACCCTGTCACCCCCGGTCCACAGAATGCCGGGCATGGTTCGACTAAGGGATACGTCATGACCCACGCAATCGAAGTACGCGGCCTCAGCAAGTCGTTCCGCGCCGGTGCGAAGGCGCTGGACAATGTAAGCCTGACGGTGGCGCCGGGCGAAATGGTGGCCCTGCTGGGCGCGTCGGGGTCGGGCAAATCGACCCTGCTGCGCCATGTGGCGGGCTTTGTCGCGGCCGACCCGGGCAGCAGCAGCATTGTGGTCAACGGTCACTCCATCCAGCGCGATGGCCGTATCAGCGCGCGGGTGCGTACGGCGCGCGCCGGTATTGGGTTTGTGTTCCAGCAATTCAACCTGGTGGGCCGCCTGCCGGTGATCACCAACGTGCTGACCGGCCTGTTGCCGCGCGTGCCGCTGTGGCGCAGTCTGCTGCGCTATTTTCGGCGCGCCGAGGTTCAGGTCGGGCTCGATGCCTTGGCCCAGGTTGGTATAGACGACTATGCATTTCAGCGTGCCTCGATCCTGTCGGGCGGCCAGCAGCAGCGCGCCGCCATCGCCCGTACGCTGGTGCAGAACGCCCGCGTGATCCTGGCTGACGAGCCGATCGCTTCGCTGGACCCGGAATCGTCGCGACGCGTGATGGATACGCTGGCGCACATCAACCGCAGTCGCAAGGTGGCCGTGGTGGTGTCCTTGCACCAGGTCGATGTGGCGCTGCGCTACTGCCCGCGCGTGGTGGCCTTGCGCCAGGGGCGCGTGGTGTACGACGGCCCGGCCGCCGAACTGACCGAGACCATGCTGCGCAATCTGTATGGCGCCGACATCGCCGAACTGCTGCCGCAAAGCGGCGAGCGCGTCATGCCCCAGCCGCCCCTGATCGCGCCGCGGCCGCTGGCCGCCGCCGCCTGAGCTTCAACCCTATTCCCCAACGGAGTATCCACTCATGCTACGCAGAACCTTTTGTGCCCTGGCCGCCGTCACGGCCTTGTCGTCCGCCGCCTGGGCGCAAGACGGCAAGCCGTTGAATTTCGGCATCATCTCCACTGAATCGTCCACCAACCTGAAGCAGGCCTGGCAGCCGCTGATCGACGACCTGAGCAAGGCCGTGGGCATGCCCGTGAAGCCGTTCTTCGCATCGGACTACGCCGGCATCATCGAAGGCATGCGCTTCAACAAAGTGCAACTGGGCTGGTTCGGCAACAAGTCGGCCATGGAGGCCGTGGACCGCGCCAAGGGCGAAGTGTTCGCCTCGGTGATCGACAAGGACGGTAACCCCGGCTATTGGTCGGTGCTGCTGGTCAACAAAGACAGCGACCTGAAGACGCTGGACGACGTGCTGAAGAACGGCAAGCAACTGAGCTACGGCGCCGGCGACCCCAATTCGACCTCGGGCACGCTGGTGCCGGGTTACTTTCTGTGGGGCGCGCATCGCATCGAACCCAAGACCTTCTTCAAGACGGTGCGTGCCGCGAACCATGAAACCAATTTGCTGTCGGTGATCAACAAGCAGGTGGACGTGGCCATCAACAACACCGAAATGCTGGAACGCTATCGCGTCAATACCGGCAAGGACGCCACCGAGTCGGTGCGCATTCTCTGGAAGTCGCCGCTGATCCCGGCCGATCCGATGGTGGTGCGCAGCGACGTGCCGGCCGAAACGAAGAAGCGCATCCAGGAGTTCTTCGTGAACTACGGAACAGGCCCGGATGCCGAGCGCCAGCAGAAAATCCTGGCCGGCCTGACCTACAAGGGCTTCCGCTTGTCCAGCAATGCGCAACTGGTGCCGATTCGCCAGATGGAACTGGCCAAGCAGAAGATCGGCGTGGAAACCAATACCACGCTGAGCGCCGCCGACAAGAAACAGAAGCTGGCCGAACTTGACCGCCAACTGGCCGACCTGGACAAGTTGGCTGCCAAGCCGCAGTAAGCCGCAGCGCCGGTTCGCGTTGCGCGGACCGGCGCGCTTTTCTTTGCCCCATCTCGGAATTTCTCAATGAGCGCTGTTCTTCCGCCTGCCCGCAATCCTGTCGCGGCGCGATCTTCTTTGCCGGCGCTGCTGGTGTGGGCCGTGGTGCTGGCGCTGCTGATGCTGTCGTGGCGCGGCGCCGACATGCGTCCGCTGGACCTGGTGACCGAGTCCGGCAACATGGCTACCTACGCGGCCGATTTTTTCCCGCCCAATTTCCGCGACTGGCGCATGTACCTGGACGAGATGCTGGTAACGGTGCAGATCGCCATCTGGGGCACCTTCCTGGCGATCGTGCTGGCCGTGCCGTTCGGGCTGCTGTGCTCGGCCAACATCGTGCCAGCCTGGGTATACCAGCCGATGCGCCGCTTGATGGACGCTTGCCGGGCCATCAACGAAATGGTCTTTGCCATGCTGTTCATCGTGGCGGTGGGACTGGGGCCGTTTGCCGGCGTGCTGGCGCTGTGGGTGCACACGACCGGGGTGCTGGCCAAGCTGTTCGCCGAGGCGGTCGAGGCAATCGACCCGCGTCCGGTCGAAGGCGTGCGGGCCACGGGGGCCAGTGCCGTGGAAGAAGTAGTTTACGGAGTCATCCCGCAGGTGCTGCCGCTGTGGATCTCGTTCTCGCTGTACCGGTTCGAATCGAACGTGCGTTCGGCGTCGGTGGTGGGCATCGTGGGCGCGGGCGGCATCGGCACCGTGCTGTGGGAAATCATCCGCAGCTTCCAGTACGCAGAGACATGCGCGGTGATGATCATCATCGTCGCCTTCGTCGTGGTGATCGATCTGCTGTCGGCGCGGATCCGGCGCGCACTGATCTGACGCAGGGTAGCGGGTTCGTGCTAAGTGTTCGACGAGTCCAGCTGTTGTAGCTCGAACTGACTTCCTGGGGCCGAGATTGTGGGTTTAAGGCGGATGCGCTGCATCAGTGTCGCAGCGCGTGCATCTACGGTGTGTTGCTTGCAGCAGAGGGGCCGTGGGCTGCCTGCTTTTTAACTTATATATGCCGGGGCCATTCAACGACGCT
>DASPIV010000614.1:0-3627 GCA_035628955.1 Bordetella sp. | reverse complement strand
TGCTGGCTCTGTTCGGCATGGCCATGGCCCTGGTGTTCATGATCTCGACCGCCATCGCGGTCGGCATCCTGTATGTCGTGGCCAAGGTACGCGGCAAGCCTTTCGGCGTGCGCGCCTACTGGAGCCAGCGCCAGACCTCGCGTCCCGGCCCGTTCGGCTCCGGCGCGGCGCCGTTCACCCCGCCGCGCGGCGACGTGATCGACGTCGAGGCCCGCGAAGTCCGCTAAGCGGCGCCCGGCCGGTTTTTTCGCTGGGCCGCCGCCAGGCACCAAGAATGCCCTCTTGGGGGCAAGCCGAAGCGCGGCTTGAGCCTTTTATTCCCGCCCCTGCCCGGCCTGGTCCGGCGCAGGGGCGCGTGCTTTTGCGCTGTTGCGAGCGCATCGGCGCACGGGGCCGCTAAAATAGCCGGCTGTCCTTCCCTGAACCGCCCCATCACGATATGTCCCGCACCCTGTTCGTCACCACCGCGCTGCCCTACGCCAACGGATCTTTCCATATCGGCCACATCATGGAATACATCCAGGCCGACATCTGGGTCCGGTCGATGCGCATGGCAGGCCATACGGTGCACTTCGTGGGCGCTGATGACGCGCATGGCGCGCCCATCATGCTGAAGGCCGAAAAAGAAGGCATTTCGCCGCAAGAGCTGGTGGCGCGCTACGCGGCCGAACGCCCGCGCTACCTGGATGGCTTTCACATCCGCTTCGACCACTGGCACAGCACCGACTCGGCCGAGAACGTCGCGCTGTCGCACGAAATCTACCGCGCCCTGCAGGCCGCCGGCCTGATCGAAACGCGCGCCATCGAACAGTTCTACGACCCGGTCAAGGGCATGTTCCTGGCCGACCGCTATATCAAGGGCGAATGCCCCAAGTGCCACGCCAAAGACCAGTATGGCGATTCCTGCGAGGTCTGCGGGGCGGTCTACGCTCCCACCGAACTGATCAACCCGTATTCGGCGCTTACCGGCGCCACGCCGGTGCTGAAGTCGTCCGAGCACTTCTTCTTCAAGCTGTCCGACCCGCGCTGCGTCGAGTTCCTGCAGCACTGGACCACCGGCCACAACGCGGCCGGCCACCGGCACCTGCAGCCCGAAGTACAAGCCAAGACGCGCGAATGGCTGGGCGGCGACGATGGCCAAGCCAAGCTGGGCGACTGGGACATCTCGCGCGATGCCCCTTACTTCGGCATCGAAATCCCCGACGCGCCGGGCAAGTACTTCTATGTCTGGCTCGATGCCCCCGTGGGCTACCTGGCCTCGCTCAAATCGTACTGCGCCCAGCGGGGCCTGGATTTCGATGCCCTGCTCGATCCGCAAGGCGGCACCGAGCAGGTGCACTTCATCGGCAAGGACATCATCTATTTCCATGCCCTGTTCTGGCCGGCCATGCTGAAGTTCGCCGGCCGCAAGACCCCGGACGCGCTGAACGTGCACGGCTTCATCACGGTCAGCGGCGAGAAAATGTCCAAGAGCCGAGGCACCGGCATATCGCCGCTGCGCTACCTGGAGCTGGGCATGAACGCCGAATGGCTGCGCTATTACATCGCGGCCAAGCTCAACGCCCGGGTCGAAGACATCGACTTCAATCCCGACGACTTCGTCGCCCGCGTCAACAGCGACCTGGTCGGCAAGTACGTCAACATCGCCAGCCGGGCCGCCAACTTCATCACCAAGCACTTCGATGGCGTACTGGCCTACGAAGGCGACACCGCCGCACTGTCGGCCGAATTCGGCGCCCAGGCCGAGTCGATCCGCGCGGCATTCGAAGCGCGCGAGTACAACCGCGCCATCCGTGAAATCATGGCCTATGCCGACGGCATCAACCAGGCTTTCGACACGGCCCAGCCGTGGGTGCTGGCCAAGGGTATCGCCTCCGCCGATGCCGCGCAAAAGGCCCGGCTGCAAGACATCTGCTCGCGCTCACTGGCGGGTTTCAAGGCCTTGTCTGTCATGCTGGCGCCGGTCCTGCCGGCCTTGTCCGACCGCGTGGCGCGGGAATTGTTCGGTGGCGGACAGCCGTTCGCCTGGAGCGATGCCGCCGTGCTGCCCCAGCGCGTGGCACCGTTCAAGCATCTGATGCAGCGGGTCGAACCGAACTTGCTCGATCAGTTGTTCGAACCGCCGGCCACGCCCGTCCAGGCCGCGCCCATGCCGGGCGGTGCAGCGATTGCCGACACCATCACCATCGACGAGTTCGCCAAGATCGACCTGCGCATCGCAAAAATCGTCGACTGCCAACACGTCGAAGGCTCGACCAAGCTGCTGCAGCTTACGCTGGATGTCGGCGAAGGCCGGCACCGCAATGTGTACTCGGGCATCAAGTCGGCCTACCGGCCCGAAGACCTGGTGGGCAAGCTCACTGTCGTGGTGGCCAACCTGGCGCCGCGCAAGATGAAGTTCGGCGTATCCGAAGGTATGGTACTGGCGGCCAGCCACGCCGACGAAGCCGTCGATGCGGGCATTTACGTGCTCGAACCCTGGCCCGGCGCCCAGCCAGGCATGCGCGTGGGCTAAGGCCTGTGTGCCTTGGCGGCCCGCTCGCACCTATGCGGCGGCCGCCTCGGCGAGTTCGCGTGCCGGCGCCAGTGCCGGATCCAGTGCGACGCGCTCGTCGAATACGAAGCAATGGCCGTTGAACCCCTGGCCACCGGTTTCCTCGAAATATTTCAGGATGCCGCCTTCGAGTTGGTAGACGTGCTCGATACCTGACTCGGCCATATACAGCGCGGCCTTCTCGCAACGGATCCCGCCGGTGCAGAAGCTGACCACGGTTTTGCCCTGCAGGCTGTCGCGGTGCGCCTGCACGGCGGCGGGAAACTGCGTGAACCGCTCGAGACGCCAATCGACCGCCCCTGCGAATGTGCCGGCATCCACCTCGAAAGCATTGCGGGTATCCAGCATGACTACGGGCCGCCCCTGGTCATCGGCCCCCTGGGCCAGCCAACGCGCCAGCGTGGCAGGGGTCACGGCCGGCGCCCGGCCCGCTTGGGGCTGGATGGCCGGGTGGTCCATGCGGATGATCTCGCGCTTGATTTTTACCCGCAGCCGGCGAAATGGCACGGCGTCCGACAAGCTGGACTTGACCTCAAGATCCGAGAAGCGCGGATCGGCGCGCAGCCAATGCAATAATGTACCAATACCGGTATCCGAGCCGGCCAGGAACACATTGATGCCCTCTTCGGCCAGCAAGACCGTGCCTTTCAGCCCGGCGGCTTCGGCCTGCGCCAGGATGCCGGAGCGCAAATCGGCCAGATTGTCGAGGAGAACGAATTTATAGGCGGCGATGTTGACGACGGAAGGCATGGTAGGCGGCATGGCGGCGCGGCGGGAACAAACAATATAGTAAGCAAGTCCTTACCTGCGCGGGTACGATCATTGGGGTGTGGGAGGATCTTGGCGGCGCGTGAATTCCAGCACATCGCCCTGGCGGACATTGAAGGTCAGGTGGCGCGGCGCGCTGCCGCTATCGAGCGTGAAGGTCTGGATTCCGGCCAGGGCTTGCAGATAGTCGACTTCAAGCCGGGCCCGTTCGGGCGCAGGGCAGGCCATGCGCGTGGTGGCGGGCACAGAAATCGACAGTTTCCCTCCTTGCAGCTTGTAACTGCCCATATAGCGATTACAGCCCG
>DASPIV010000613.1:0-3922 GCA_035628955.1 Bordetella sp. | reverse complement strand
GCCCGCCGCCGTAGGGGCGGTCGTCGACGGTGCGGTGCACGTCGAGGGTGTAGTCGCGCGGATTCCAGGCATGCAAGGCCCACAGCCCTTGTGCATGTGCGCGACCGGTGACGCCCAGGTCGCGCACAGTTCCGAACATGTCCGGAAAAAGCGTGACGATGTCGAAGCGCATCAGAATTCCGTGGGCCAGTTGCTATCGATGCGTCGGGCGGACAGGTCGACCGCCAGGATGTGGGCGCCAACGAAAGGAACCAGCATGGCCAGCGGGCGGCCTTTGGCATCGCGCTGGGGTTCGGGCTCGCCCCCGGGCTCGGGCGCGCGCTGCAGCAGCACCCGCAAGATGGCATGCGCGCCGTTGTCGAGGACTTCTTCGACCACGCCCACGCGGGCCGGCTCGCCTTCGGCGTCGGTATAGAACGCGCAACCGATGAGGTCGACCCAATAATATTCGTCGGCGGCAGGCGCAGGAAACTGGCTGCGCGGCACCTGCACCACACAGCCGCGCAAGCCTTCGGCCTGGTCCCGATCGGTGATGCCAGCCAGTTGTGCCACGACAGTGGCGCCCTGCGGACGGGCTTGCAAGACCTTGTATTCGAGCGGCGCAGACGCAACAACGCCTCGCGCCGTTTCAGGAGCGAGGCGAGTCAGCCACCAGGAGGAGACGCGGCGCAGCACATCGGCCTGGGCCGAATGCGGTTGCACCTTGACCCAGCCCTTGACGCCATAGGCCCCGGTGATGCGGCCCAGTTCGACCAGATCATCGGGCACCGCAACGCGATTTGCGGCGTCAGGCATGGGGCCGGCCGGCAAGGCAGCGTGCGGTTTTACGCCAGACGCGCCCTTAGGCGGCGGCGGAAACCTTGGCCGAGTAGTCTTTGACCAGACGCTCGACGGCGGGCGACAGTTGAGCGCCGCTGTTGGTCCAGTATTGCACGCGGTCAAGCGAGATGCGCAGGCTTTCCGAGCCTTCGGTGGCCACGGGATTATAGAAACCAACACGCTCGATAAAGCGGCCATCGCGGCGGTTGCGCGAATCGGTGGCTACCAGATTGTAAAACGGACGCTTCTTGGACCCACCGCGGGCCATGCGAATCACCACCATAGGTAATCCCTTGAATTAGATGTGAAAAACGGAAGATTCTAGCATTTAAAAGAAGCCCCTGGCAAGGAAGCCTTCTATTTATCTAGAGCGTAAGCATACACCCGGGACACGCCCGAGGTTGCGGCCCCTGGTGACGGCCCCTAGCGGCGGCGCAGGAAATGCAGCGCCGCGCCCTGGCTTTCCTGCTGGGCCACCAGGGCGTTGCCGCTTTGCTTGGCAAAGGCCTGGAAGTCGCGCACCGCCTTGGGATCGGTGGTGGCTACCCGCAGGACCTGGCCGCTTTCCATCTGGGCCAGGGCCTTCTTGGCGCGCAGGATGGGCAGCGGGCAGGTCAGCCCGCTGGCATCGACGTCGTGCTGGAAAGCCGGCAGGTCCGCCACGGGATCAGAGACGCTCATCGACCCACCCCGGCACGCTGGCCACCGCCGCCGGCAAGGCCTGGGCATCGGTGCCGCCGCCCATGGCCATGTCGGGCCGCCCGCCGCCCTTGCCGCCCACTTGGCCGGCCACGAAGCCGACCAGATCGCCCGCCTTGAGGCGGCTGGTAAGGTCGGCCGTTACGCCGCCCACCAGGCTGATCTTGCCATCGCCCCCCGCGCTGGCCAACAGCACTACGGCCGACTTGAGGCGATCTTTCAGGTTGTCGACCATGCCACGCAAGGCCTTGGGATCGATGTCTCCCAGGCTTGCCGCCAGCACTTTGATGCCCTTGATTTCGGCCGCCTTGGCAGCCAGGTCGTTACCGGCGCTGGCCGCCAGCTTGCCGCGGGCCTGTTCCAGGTCTTTTTCCAGGGTGCGAACCTGGTCCTGCACCTGGACAATACGGTCGGGCAGGTCGGCCGGCGTGCTGCGCAGCATGCCCGCGGCGCGCAACAGCAAGGCGTTCTGATGCTGGACCCAGGCCAGCGCGTTGTCGCCGGTGATGGCCTCGACGCGGCGCACACCCGCCGCCACGCCGCCTTCGGCCACGATCTTGAACAAGCCGATGTCGCCTGTACGCGACACGTGCGTGCCGCCGCACAGTTCGCGCGAGAAGCCGATATCGAGTACGCGCACGGTATCGCCGTATTTTTCGCCGAACAGCGCCATGGCGCCGCCTTTGACTGCGTCGTCGTAGGCCATGACCCGCGCCTGGACAGGCTGGTTGGCCAGGACTTCGGCATTGACGATGGCCTCGACCTGGATCAGTTGCTCGGCCGACAACGGGGCGTCGTGGGCGAAATCGAAACGGGTCTTGTCGGGATCGACCAGCGAGCCGCGCTGTTGCACATGGGCGCCCAGCACCTGGCGCAGTGCCTTGTGCATGAGGTGAGTGGCCGAGTGGTTGCGCACGGTGCGCGCGCGGCGCACGGCGTCTACCCGGGCCAGCAGGGTGGCGCCCACGGCCAGCGAGCCGGATTCCAGCACGCCATGGTGACCGAATACGCCGGCCTGGATCTTCAGGGTGTCGGCCACCGCAAAGCGCGCGCCGCCGCCTTCGAGCAGGCCGGTGTCGCCCACCTGGCCACCCGATTCGGCATAGAACGGGGTGGCGTCGAGCACTACCACGGCATTCTGGCCCGCCTGGACCCGTTCGACCCGGGTGCCGTCCACGTACAGCGCGGTGACCTTGACACCGTCGAGTTCGAGCTTTTCGTAGCCTTCGAAACGGGTATGGGCGCCTTCGTAGCTGAGGCCTTCGGCCATCTTGAACTTGCCGGCGGCGCGCGCCTGTTCGCGCTGGCGCGCCATGGCGGCGTCGAAGCCGGCCATGTCGACTTCGACATTGCGTTCGCGGCAGATGTCGGCGGTCAGGTCGACCGGGAAACCGTAGGTGTCGTACAGCGTGAACAGCGTGGTGCCATCGAGCTGGCCGCCTGCCGGCACGCTGGCCAGCGCGCCGTCGAGGATCTTCATGCCATGTTCCAGCGTTTCACCGAAGCGTTCTTCTTCTTGCTTGAGCACCTGGGCCACACGCTCGGCGGCCTGCGCCAGCTCGGGGTAGGCCTGCCCCATTTCGGCCACCAGGTCGGGCACCAGCTTGTAGAAGAAGGGCTTGGTCTGGCCCAGCTTGTAGCCATGGCGCAGCGCGCGCCGCACGATGCGGCGCAGCACGTAGCCGCGGCCTTCGTTGCTGGGAATGATGCCGTCGACGATCAAGAAGGAACACGCCCGGATATGGTCGGCGATGACCTTCAGCGAATTGTCTTCGAGGTTGCCGATGCCGGTTTCGCGTGCCGCTGCCCGGATCAGGTTCTGGAACAGGTCGATTTCATAGTTGGAATGCACGCCCTGCAGCACTGCTGCAATGCGTTCCAGGCCCATGCCGGTATCGACACAGGGCTTGGGCAGGGGTTCCATGTGGCCGGCGGCATCGCGCTCGAACTGCATGAACACCAGGTTCCAGATCTCGATATAGCGGTCGCCGTCTTCTTCGGGCGAGCCCGGAGGGCCGCCCCATACGTCGGGGCCGTGATCGTAGAAAATTTCGGAACAAGGGCCGCACGGACCGGTGTCGGCCATTTGCCAGAAATTGTCGGACGCATAGCGGGCGCCCTTGTTGTCGCCGATGCGGATGATGCGTTCGCGAGGTACCCCGACCTCGTTGGCCCAGATGTCGTAGGCTTCGTCGTCTTCCTGGTAGACCGTTACCCAGAGCTTGTCGGCCGGCAGCCCATAGACCGAGGTGAGCAATTCCCAGGCGTACTGGATGGCATCGCGCTTGAAGTAATCGCCGAAGCTGAAGTTGCCCAGCATCTCGAAGAAGGTGTGGTGCCGCGCCGTGTAGCCGACATTTTCCAGGTCATTGTGCTTGCCGCCGGCGCGCACGCTGCGCTGCGA
>DASPIV010000612.1:0-8539 GCA_035628955.1 Bordetella sp. | reverse complement strand
TTGGGACAACGCCCGGAAACCGCCGTGGCGCACATGGCCATCTACAGCGTGGGCGAGGTGGTGGTGCCCCTGTCGTCGCTATTCGGACCCGAGGCCCTGGAAACTCGTTTGCGCGATGCGGATGCCCGTGTCGCCATCGTTGATTACGCTTCCAGCTCGAATTTGCTGGCCATCAGCGACAACTGCCCCAACCTGCACCAGATCATCGGCATCGGCTTCGCCGACGAGCGTGTACTGCCGTGGCGCAGCCTGCTGGCCCGCCAACCCGGCGAGTTCAAGCCCGTGCTGACCCGTGCTTCGGATCCGGCCATCCTGCTGTATACCTCGGGCACCACTGGCGCACCCAAGGGCGCCCTGCTGCCCCATAGCGTGCTGATCGGCAACCTGCCCGGCTTCGTGGCCTCGCAAGACTGGTTTCCCAAACCCACCGACGTGTTCTGGTCGCCGGCCGACTGGGCCTGGACCGGCGGCATGATGGACGCCCTGCTACCTACCCTGTATTTCGGCCATCCCATCGTGGGCACGCGCGGGCGCTTTACGCCCGAGCGGGCCTTCGAGCTCATGGAACGCTACCAGGTCACCAATACCTTTTTGTTTCCGACCGCGCTCAAGATGATGATGAAGGCCGTGCCCGAGCCAGCCAGCCGTTACCGGCTGGCCTTGCGCGCCATCATGAGCGCCGGCGAAAGCGTGGGCGAGACCGTGTTCGAATGGTGCCGGTCGGCGCTGGGTATCACACCCAACGAAATGTTCGGCCAGACTGAAATGAATTATCTGGTGGGCAACAGCCGCCAACGCTGGCCGGCCAAGCCGGGCAGCATGGGGCGGCCGTATCCGGGCCACCAGGTGGCGGTGATCGACGACGCCGGCCAGCCGGTGGCGGTGGGCGAAACCGGCGAAATCGCCCTGAACCGGCTCGATATCCATGGTTTCCCCGACCCGATCCTGTTCCTGGGCTATTGGCGCAACGAGGCGGCCACCCAGGCCAAGTTCACGGGCGACTGGTGCCGTACCGGCGATCTGGCCAGCGTCGATGCCGACGGCTACCTATGGTATGCCGGCCGCGCCGACGATGTCTTCAAGTCGGCCGGCTACCGCATTGGCCCGGGTGAAATCGAAAACTGCCTGCTGGGCCACGATGCCGTGGCCAACGCGGCCGTCGTGCCCAAGCCCGATGCCGAACGCGGCGCGCTGGTCAAGGCCTATGTGGTGCTGACGCCCGAGTACGCCCGCCACGACACCGCCCAGCTCATCCAGGACCTGCAAGAATACGTGCGCGACCGCCTGGCGCCCTACGAATACCCCAAGGAAATCGAGTTCATCGACGAGCTCCCCATGACCACCACCGGTAAAATCCAGCGCAAGGTGCTGCGCCAGCGCGAAGAAGCGCGCGCCGCGGCCGCCCAGGCCTGATTGCATACCGGAGACCGCTGCATGCCCATTTACCAGCTCGACGCCCATACCCCTGCCATCGACCCCAGCGTATATATCGCCGACAGCGCCGACATCATCGGCAATGTCACCTTGCAGGCCGGCGTCAGCATCTGGTCGCATGTGGCCATACGGGGCGACAACGCCCCTATCGTCATCCAGGCGGGCAGCAATATCCAGGAATCGAGCGTGCTGCACGTCGACGAAGGCTGCCCCATGACCATCGGGCCCGGCGTTACCGTGGGGCACCAGGCCATGCTGCACGGCTGCACCATCCATGAAGGTGCCCTGATCGGCATGCAGGCCATTGTGCTGAACAATGCCGTGGTCGGGCGCAATTGCCTGGTGGGCGCCGGAGCCATCATCCCCGAAGGGCGGGTCATCCCCGACAATTCGCTGGTAATCGGCATCGGCAAGGTGGTGCGCGAACTGAGCGCCGAAGAAATCGCCGGCATGCACAAGAATACCCGCCACTACGAAACGCGTGCGCAGCACTACAAGCAGGCACTCAAGCGCATAGGCTGACGCCTGCCGGGTCAGGCGATCGGCTAACATTCTCCTATGACCGATCAACTCAAGAAATACCTGTTCGAAGACCGCTCGGTGCGGGTCCAGGCCGTGCGGCTGCACCAGACCTGGCTGGATGCCCAGGAAAACCACCAATACCCTCCCGCTGTCCAACGCCTGCTGGGTGAGCTGATGGCGGCCGCGGCCCTGCTGGCGGCGAACATCAAGTTCGAAGGCTCGCTGGTACTGCAGATCCAGGGCAGTGGCCCGATCGCCCTGGTGGTGGTCGAATGCCAATCGGACCTGAGCCTGCGCGCCACCGTGAAAGTGCGCGAAGGCCATGAAGTACCGGCCGACGGCGACATGCAAAGCCTGCTCAATGCCGATGGCGAGGGTCGTTTCATCGTGGTGCTGGACCCCCGCCGCAAGGTGCCGGGCCAACAGACCTACCAGGGCATCGTGCCCCTGGAAGGCGAGACCGTGGCGCAAGCGCTGCAGCACTACATGAAGGCGTCCGAGCAGCTTGATACGCGGCTATGGCTGCAGTCCGGCGACCAGTACGCCGCGGGCCTGCTGGTACAGCGCCTGCCCGACCAGGGCGGCGGGGCGCGCGCCGAAGGCAGCGCCGACACGCTGGAACGCGCCATCATGCTGGCCGACACGCTCGAACCCGGCGAACTGGTGCGCACCGATATCGATACCTTGATCCACCGGCTTTACTGGGAAGAAACACTGATTGCCTTCGACCCGATCCCGGTGCGTTGGCACTGCACGTGCACGCGCGAGCGGGTGGCGGGCATGCTGCGCACGCTGGGCGAGCGCGAAGTCGAAGACATTCTGGCCGAGCAAGGCAGAGTGCGCGTCACCTGCGATTTCTGCGGCAAGCCCTACGAATTCGATGCGGTCGATTGTTCGGGCCTGTTCGCGCCGGCACGCCCAATGCCCGAACAAGACCCGCCCACTGTGCATTGAAAGCGGCCCCGAAGCGCTGCGCGCTTTTCACCTTGCGGGTGGACAGGGCGGCCCAGGCGTAGATGCCACAATCGACGGCTCGGCCAGCCCCAGGCACACTGCCGGCGATGTCCCTTCGTTTACCCCTTCGATCGCCCCGCTGCACGCGGTACCGCGCCGTGCCGCGGCATGGCCGCGGTGCCGCATTGCTGGAATTCGCCCTGGCCGCGCCGCCCTTGCTGTTGCTGGGCATCCTGGCGGCCGAGGCCGCGCACTGGCACCTGGCCCGGCAATTGGCCTATGTCGCCCTGGTCGATGCCGCACGGGCGGGCGCCACCAGCCACGGCAGCCCCACCGCCATCGCCCATGCCTTTGAACGGGCGGCGCGGCCCCGCCACGCACGGGCCGACGGCGACACGCGGGCGGCACAGCGGCAGGCGTGGCAGCGCCTGCAGCAACAGGCCGGCATGCCCGCCTGGCGCATCGAAGTACTGCAGCCCAGCGCGGCGGCCGTGCAGGCACATGCGCGTCCGGGCCTGGCCGTGCCCCGCGCCCCGGGCCGACGCGCCGTCAGCAACGATTACCAGGCTGAACAGCATGCCACGCGCGGCGCCCGGTCCGGCGGCCCGACGGTTTTCGATGCCAATACCCTGCATCTGCGCCTGACCTATCTGCACGCGCCCCTGGCGCCCCTGACCCGCGCATTGCTGCGGCAGGCCGGGCGCGCTGCCGGAGCTTGCGCACAGCAGGCCCTGGAGCGCGGCCTGCTGGCCATGCAACTGGAATTGCGCATCGAAATGCAGTCGCATCCGGTCGACTGGCATGCGGCTCCGGCCGCCCGTCAGGGGCAAGTGGTTTACGGAAGCTGGGATTGCGCCCGCGACGGGCGTTGAGCCAAAAACGGCAGATCAGCGGCGCGGCGGCGCGGCGGGCGGGCTGGCGGCAGGCGCGGGCCGCGGTACGGGGCTGCCGGGCGGCAGAATCTGCACGAACACCTCGCCTTCGCGCATCATGCCGAGTTCGCTGCGGGCACGCTCTTCAATGGCCCCCACGCCAGTGGCCAGGTCGCGCACTTCGGCCTCGAGCGCGGCATTGCGCGCGCGCAGGCCTTCGTTGATTTCGTGTTGCGCAGCCACCTGGCGCTGCAGGTCCCATACCTTGAACCAGCCGCCTTTGCCCAGCCAAAGCGGATACTGGATCAGGCCCAGCAAGACGAGCAGCCCCAGGAACAACAGGCGCATATGCGAACACCCTCAACTATTGCGGCCAACCGCAAGAGCCGGGCGCGGCGCGCCCGGCCGGTGCGGTCAACGCAGGTTGTAGAACGCGTCGAGGCCAGGGTAGGAAGCCACTTCGGCCAGTTCTTCTTCGATGCGCAGCAACTGGTTGTACTTGGCCATGCGGTCCGAGCGCGACAGCGAACCGGTCTTGATCTGCATGGCGTTGGTGGCCACCGCGATATCGGCGATGGTGGAATCTTCGGTTTCGCCCGAACGGTGCGACACCACGGCGGTATAGCCGGCGCGCTTGGCCATTTCGATGGCGGCAAAAGTTTCGGTCAGGGTGCCGATTTGATTGATCTTGATAAGGATCGAGTTGGCGACGCCCTTCTGGATGCCTTCTTTCAGGATGCGGGTATTGGTGACAAACAGGTCGTCGCCCACCAATTGCACCTTCTTGCCCAACTGGTCGGTAAGCAGCTTCCAGCCGTCCCAGTCGTTTTCGGCCATGCCGTCTTCGATGCTGATGATGGGATACTTGTCGCACCAGGTGGCCAGCAGGTTCGCGAATTCTTGCGACGATAGCGACAGGCCGCCTTCGCCGGCCAACGTGTACTTGCCATCGCGGTAGAACTCGGAACTGGCGCAGTCCAGGCCCAGGGCGATTTGCGAGCCCGGCTCGTAGCCGGCTTCGGCAATGGCCTTCAGGATCAGCTGGATGGCTGCTTCATGGTTGGGCACATTGGGCGCGAAGCCGCCCTCGTCGCCCACGGCAGTGGACATGCCCTGGCCGTTGATGAGCTTCTTCAGGGCATGGAATACTTCGGCGCCCCAGCGCAGGGCCTCGCGGAAACTGGTGGCACCCACCGGCAGGATCATCAGTTCTTGCAGGTCGAGGGTGTTGTTGGCATGCGCGCCCCCATTGATGACGTTCATCATGGGTACGGGCATGCTCATGGGGCCGCTGCCGCCAAAGTAGCGGTACAGCGACAGGCCGGACTCGTCGGCCGCCGCGCGCGCCACCGCCATGCTGGCGGCGAGCAGGGCATTGGCGCCCAGGCGTTCCTTGCTTTCCGTGCCGTCCAGTTCGATCAGGGTGCGGTCGACGAAAGTCTGTTCTTGCGCATCCAGGCCCATCAGGGCCTCGGATATTTCGGTATTCAGGTTCTCGACCGCGCGCAACACGCCCTTGCCCAGGTAGCGCGACTTGTCGCCGTCGCGCAGTTCGATGGCTTCGCGCTGACCGGTGGAAGCGCCCGACGGCACAGCGGCGCGGCCCATGGCGCCGGATTCCAGCAGCACGTCGCACTCGACGGTAGGATTGCCCCGCGAATCGAGAATTTCGCGGCCGATGATATCGACGATTGCACTCATGATTGTTTGATTCCCTGAACGATAGACAGATTCATGACGGCCGCATCAGTTCAGACGAACTGGTTTTCGATGAAGCCGTTGCGTTTGGTCACGCGATCGAGTTCGACCAACGATTCGAGCAGCGCGGGCATCAGGTCCAGTGGCACGGCATTGGGGCCATCGGACAAGGCACAAGCCGGATTGGGGTGGGTTTCCATGAACAGGCCCGACACCCCTACAGCCACCGCCGCGCGCGCCAGCACGGGCACGAATTCGCGCTGCCCGCCCGAAGACGTGCCCTGCCCGCCCGGCAATTGCACCGAATGGGTGGCGTCGAATACGACCGGACAGCCCGTTTCACGCATGATAGCCAGCGAGCGCATGTCGGACACTAAGTTGTTGTATCCGAAAGAAGCGCCGCGTTCGCACACCAGGATATTGCTGCCGTCGCCGCCGGCTTCGATGGCGGCGTCGCGGGCCTTCTGGGCCACCTGCACCATGTCGTGCGGCGCCAGGAACTGGCCTTTCTTGATGTTCACGGGCTTGAGCGATGCCGCGCAGGCCCGGATGAAGTCGGTTTGCCGGCACAGGAAGGCTGGCGTCTGCAGCATGTCGACCACCGCGGCCACGGGGCCGACCTGTTCGGTTTCATGCACGTCGGTCAGGACGGGCACGCCCAGCTGGGCGCGCACGTCGGACAGGATCTTCAGGCCTTCGTCGATGCCCAAGCCACGGAACGACTGGCCCGAGCTGCGATTGGCCTTGTCGAACGAGCTTTTGTAGATGAATGGAATACCCAGCCTGGTCGTGATTTCCTGCAGGCGGCCAGCGGTTTCGAAGGCCAGTTCGCGCGACTCGATGACGCACGGTCCCGCAATCAGGAAAAACGGATGCTCCAGGCCGATGTCGAAACCGCAGGCTTTCATTCAGGCCTCCTTGCGGGCGTGATTGGCAATGGCCGCCTCGATGAAGCTGGAGAACAGCGGATGACCGTCGCGCGGCGTGGAAGTGAATTCGGGGTGGAACTGCACACCCACGAACCAGGGGTGATCGGAGAGTTCCATCATCTCGGGCAGGTTTTCAGTGGGCGTGCGCGCACTGATGACCATGCCCGCCTCTTCCAGGCGCGGTACGTAAACGTTGTTGACTTCGTAGCGGTGGCGATGGCGTTCGTTGACATCGTCGCCGTAGATGGCCTGCGCGCGGGTACCCGGCTTGACGGGGCAGCGTTGCGCGCCCTTGCGCATGGTGCCGCCCAGGTCGGAACCGGCATCGCGCTTTTCGACCTTGCCTTCGCGGTCCATCCATTCGGTGATCAGCGCCACTACCGGATGCGGGGCGGCAGGGTCGAATTCGGTGCTGTTGGCGCCGCCCAGGCCCGCCACGTGACGGGCGAACTCGATGACCGCCAGTTGCATGCCCAGGCAGATGCCCAGATAGGGCACGCCGTTTTCACGGGCATAGCGTATGGCGGCGATCTTGCCTTCGGTGCCGCGCTTGCCGAAACCGCCCGGCACCAGGATGGCATCCAGGTGCTTGAGCTGGTCGGTGCCGCGGGTCTCGATATCTTCGGAATCGATGTATTCGATGTTGATCTTCGAGCGCGTGTGGATGCCGGCGTGCACCAGCGCTTCGGACAGCGATTTGTACGATTCGGTCAGGTCGACATACTTGCCCACCATGCCGATGGTGAGCTGGTGTTCGGGGTGTTCCAGCGCTTCGATCAGGTTGTCCCACATGGACAGATCGGCGGGCGGAGGAGTCAGGCCCAGGGCTTCGCAGACGATGTTGTCCACGCCCTGCTTGTGCAGCATGGCGGGAATCTTGTAGATGGAATCGGCATCCCAGACCGAAATGACGGCGTCCAGCGGCACGTTCGAGAACATCGAGATTTTGGCGCGCTCGTCGTCGGGGATGGGACGGTCGGCGCGGCACAGCAGCAGGTTGGGATAGATGCCGATTTCGCGCAGCTTCTGCACCGAGTGCTGGGTGGGCTTGGTCTTGAGCTCGCCGGCAGAGGCGATGAACGGGACCAGGGTCAGGTGCACGAACGCGGCCTGGTTGCGCCCCAGCCGCAGGCTCATTTGGCGGGCGGCTTCCAGGAAGGGCAGCGATTCGATGTCGCCCACCGTGCCGCCGATTTCAACGATGGCGACATCGGTGGCGCCATTCCAGGCGGCGTCGGCGCCGCGCGCGACGAAGTCCTGGATTTCGTTGGTGATGTGCGGAATGACCTGTACCGTCTTGCCCAGGTAATCGCCGCGGCGCTCTTTGCGCAGCACCGATTCGTAGATCTGGCCAGTGGTGAAGTTGTTCACCTTGTGCATCTTGGCCGAGATGAAGCGCTCGTAGTGGCCCAGGTCGAGGTCGGTTTCGGCGCCGTCTTCCGTGACGAACACCTCGCCGTGCTGGAATGGGCTCATCGTGCCGGGGTCGACGTTGATGTAGGGGTCGAGCTTGAGCAGAGTGACTTGCAGGCCGCGCGATTCGAGAATCGCGGCGAGGGACGCGGCGGCGATCCCTTTGCCCAGGGAGGACACCACACCGCCGGTGACAAATACGTATTTGGTCATCGTAATCGGCGCCCGGGACGAACGGGCGCATGCGGGAAATTTGGATTATAGCCGGGCGCAGGACGGATCAGGGGTTTTCCCTGAGCGTTGTCACGTAACAAAGGCGGAAGTGGCGAGCCCCCCCGGGGGGGCGCTGGGGCGGCGAGGTTATCGCTGCAGCGGCCGGGTACTGGCCTGCAGCCAGGCCAGCGCCGGACCATCGACCAGGGGCGCCAGGCGCTCGCGCACGGTGCGGTGGTAGTCGTCCAGCCAGGCGATTTCATCGGACCGCAGCAGCGAGGCGTCGATGCAGCGGGTATCGATGGGGCACAGGGTCAGGGTCTCGAAGCACAGGAATTCGCCAAACTCGCTGTCCAGCCAGGCGCGGTTGACGACCAGGTTCTCGATGCGCACGCCCCAACGCCCAGGACGATAGATGCCAGGCTCGTTCGAAGTGATCATGCCCGGCTCCATGGCCGTATGGGGCCCGGGCGCGGCGCGGTACGAAATGACCTGGGGCCCCTC
>DASPIV010000611.1:0-5872 GCA_035628955.1 Bordetella sp. | reverse complement strand
GTCGGGCTCGGGCGCATGCAGGCGCCCTCGGCCTGCTGCGCAGGCTGCCCCGCCGCCCGACACGCCGCCACCGCCTGCCCGAACGGCGCGGGACTGCGCCTGTGTGAATTCGAACCATCGCCGGTGCAAACGACCTCTGGCATCCTAAGATGCAACGCTGCGTGGGGTTCCCTCATTGCGCGACCCAAGCACGCAAACCAGGAAACGCCCACAGCGAACTGGCGATATCATGATCCCGTTCGCCATCTTGCCCTGAAGGAAACCCCCATGTCCCCCGCACTGCCCACTTATGACGACGTCGTCCGTGCCAGCGAAACCCTGGCCGGCATCGCGCACCGCACGCCGGTGCTGACTTCGTCCACCGCCGATGCCCGTACCGGCGCGCAGGTGTTCTTCAAGTGCGAAAACCTGCAGCGCATGGGCGCCTTCAAGTTCCGCGGTGGCTACAACGCCATTGCCCGCCTGACCCCTTCGCAGCGCGAGGCGGGGGTGGTGACGTTTTCGTCGGGCAACCATGCGCAGGCCATTGCCCTGGCTTCGCGCCTGCTGGGCGTGCGCGCCACCATCATCATGCCGCACGACGCGCCGGCGGCCAAGCGCGCCGCCACCGAAGGCTATGGCGGCCATGTCGTCACCTACGACCGTTACACCGACGACCGGGAGGCCGTTGCGCGGCGCATCCAGGCCGACACCGGCGCCACGCTGATTCCGCCTTATGACCATGCCGACGTGATCGCCGGGCAGGGCACGGCCGCCAAAGAGCTGTTCGAAGAGGTCGGCCCGCTGGATGCCTTGTTTGTCTGCCTGGGCGGGGGCGGCCTGCTGGCGGGCTCGGCCCTGTCGGCCCGCGCCCTCAGCCCGGGCTGCGAGGTCTATGGCGTGGAACCCGAGGCCGGCAACGACGGGCAGCAATCGTTGCGCACGGGCAAGATCGTACAGATCGCCACGCCCAAGTCGCTGGCCGACGGAGCCGTTACCACGCACCTGGGGAAGCTGACATTTCCGGTCATCCAGCAGCACGTCAAAGATATCGTTACCGTTACCGACGCGCAGTTGGTCGACACCATGAAGTTCTTCGCGGAACGCATGAAAATCGTGGTGGAACCCACCGGCTGCCTGTCGGCCGCCGCGATAATGCACCAGGTGGTGGCGGTGCCCGGCAAGCGGGTGGGTGTGATCATCAGCGGCGGCAACGTCGACCTGGCCAACTACGCCAACCTGCTGGCTGCTTGACCCACGCTCTTGCGGCCGGCAGCCGCGCAAGGCAGAATGGCCCTACCAGTTTGTCAGAACAGGGGCAGTGGCAATGCGTATCCTGCTCATCGGCGGTACCGGCTTTCTGGGCCGGCATGTAGCGGCTCGGCTGGCAGCCCATGGCCACGCTCTCGTCGTGCCCACGCGCCAATACGGCCGCGGGCGCAATCTGCAATTGCTGCCCACGCTTACGTTGCTCGAAGCCGACGTGCACGACGACACCGTGCTCGACCGCCTGCTGCATGAATGCGATGCCGTCATCAACCTGGCGGGCATTCTGCATGGCGGCCGCGGCCAGCCTTATGGCGCAGGCTTTGCGCGCGTGCATGTCCAACTGCCGCAGCGCATCGCCCAGGCCTGCCGCCGCTGCGGTGTGCGGCGCCTGTTGCACATCAGCGCCCTGGGGGCCGACTCATCGGGGCCCAGCATGTACCTGCGGTCCAAGGGCGATGGCGAAGCCGTCCTGCGCGATGCGTACGCCAACTGGCCCGAAGGCGCCTGCACCATTTTCCGGCCTTCGGTCGTGTTCGGCTCCGACGACCACCTGACCACGCTGTTTGCGCGCCTGGCACGCTGGCTGCCCGTCATTCCCATGGCCGGTGCCGATGCGCGCATGCAGCCCATCCACGTGGGCGACGTCGCCATTGCCATCGAGTCGGCGCTGGGCAATTCGCACACTGCCGGCCGCATATACGAACTGGGCGGGCCGCAGGTGCACACGCTGGGCGAAATCGCGCGCCTGTGCGCCCTCTGGAGCGGCCACCCGCGCTCAGTCTGGTCCGTGCCCATGGGCATCGGGCGGCTGCAGGCGTTGCTGTTCGAATGCCTGCCCGGCGATCCGCTCATCTCGCGCGACAACCTGGCTTCGCTTACCGTCGATAACGTCTGTACGGGCCCCATGGCGCCCGAACTGGGCGTGGTGCCTATCAGTATGGAGGCGGTGGTGCCCGGCTACCTGAAAACCGGGGCCTGACAAGGCGCTGGCCCAGCACCTTCAATACCCCACGCCTTCAGCGTACCAGGGCCTTCAACGCCAAGCGGATCCCATCCGAAACCGTGGTGCCTTCCGGCAGCTTCTTGAGCGTGGCCTGCGATTCCTTGTCCGAATACCCCAGCGCCAGCAGCGCGTTCAGAATATCCGCCTGACTGTCGGGTATCGCGTGCGGGCTGGCCCCGATGTCGGCGCCCAGCTTGCCGCGCATTTCCAGCAGCAGCCGCTCGGCGGTTTTCTTGCCGATGCCGGGCACGCGTGTCAGGCGGCCCGACTCCTGCAAAGTGATGGCTTGCGCCAGGTCGCCCACCGACAGGCCCGACAGCACAGCCAGCGCCGTGCGCGCGCCGATGCCGCTGACCTTGATCAGTTCGCGGAAGGCGCTGCGCTCGGCAGCAGTGGCAAAGCCATACAGAATGTGCGCGTCTTCGCGTACCGTCAGGTGGGTATGCAGGGTGACCCGCGCGCCGGTTTCGGGCAGTGCATAAAGGGTGCTCATGGGCACCTCGATGTCATAGCCCAGGCCGTTGACGTCCACGCAGATGGTGGGCGGCAGCTTTTCGATCAGGGTTCCGGTGATGCGTCCGATCATGGTGCGGGTCACTACAAATGGAAGGGAAGCGCGCCGCGCGCGCCTGCCGGCATTCTAAACGGTGTGCCGCGCCGTGGTCAGCCCACCAGGCGGCCGCCGCGCAGCCGCGCGCCGCCGCCCAGCCCGGCCGACGCCCGCAGCCGCGCCTGCAGCGGCCCCACGTGGGCATGGCAGATGGCGCAGGCCAGGGCGTCGGCCGAGTCGGGAGCCGGCGTGCCGTCCAGCGACAGCAGGCGCTGCACCATCATCTGTACTTGTTCTTTGGCCGCGCGGCCGGTGCCCACCACTGCTTTCTTGATCTGCAGCGCGGTGTATTCGTGTACCGCCAACTGGCTGTCGGCCAATGCGCACAGCGCCGCGCCGCGTGCCTGGCCCAGCAGCAGGGTCGAGGCCGGGTTGGTGTTCAGGAAGACGATTTCCAGCGCCGCCACGTCGGGTTGGGTATCGCGCGCCACCTGGCGCAAGTTGTCCAGGATGACCTTTAGGCGCTCGGGCAGCGGCAGTGCCGGCGGCACCACGATGGTGCCGCTGGCCACATAGCGCAGCCGCATGCCTTCGGAATCGATCACACCGAAGCCGGTGCGGCGCAAGCCGGGGTCGATGCCGAGTACGCGCATCAGTGGCGGAAGTGCCGCGTGCCGGTCAGCACCATGGCAATGCCATGCTCGTCGGCGGCGGCGATCACTTCGTCATCGCGCATGCTGCCGCCGGGCTGGATCACGCAGGTGGCGCCAGCCGCCACCACCACGTCCAGGCCGTCGCGGAAGGGGAAGAACGCGTCCGAGGCCACCGCCGAACCCTGCAGCGTCAGGCCGGCGTTCTCGGCCTTGATGGCGGCAATGCGGGCCGAATCGACCCGGCTCATCTGGCCCGCGCCCACACCCAGGGTCATGCCGCCGCCGGTGAACACGATGGCATTGGACTTGACGTACTTGGCCACCTTCCAGGCAAAGGCCAGGTCGTTCATCTCTTGGTCGGTGGGCTTGCGCTGGGTGACCACCTTGAGCGCGTCGCGCGGTACATTGTACGAATCGGGCGTCTGTACCAGCCAGCCGCCGCCCACGCGCTTGATGTCGAACTCGTTGTGGCCGGCGCCGGTGGGTATTTCCAGCACGCGCACGTTCTTCTTGGCTGCCAGAACGGCCAGCGCCGCGCCGTCGTAGCCGGGTGCCAGCAGGACTTCCAGGAACTGTCCGCTGACGGCTTCGGCGGTGGCCGCATCGACCGGGCGGTTGAAGGCGATGATGCCGCCGAAGGCCGAGGTGGGGTCGGTCTTGAACGCTTGCTGGTACGCGTGCAGGGTGTCTTGCGCCACCGCCACGCCGCATGGATTGGCGTGCTTGACGATCACGCACGCCGGCGTGTCGAAGCTGCGCACGCATTCCCAGGCGGCGTCGGCGTCGGCGATGTTGTTGTACGAAAGCTCTTTGCCCTGCAGTTGGCGGTAATTGCCCAGCAGGCCGGCGGCACGCTGGTTGTCGATGTAGAAGGCCGCTTGCTGGTGGGGGTTTTCGCCATAGCGCAAGGCCTGGGCCTGGTGCACTTGCAGCGTCAGGGTGCCCGGCCAATCGTGGCGGGCCGGTGCGGCCTCTTGCGCCGGGGCCGGCTCGGCCAGGCTGGTCAGGTAGCCGGCAATGGCGCCATCGTAGGCGGCAGTGTGGGCGTAGGTCTTGGCGGCCAGTTGCAGGCGCAGCGCGTACGAGGTGGCACCGCCCTGGTCCATTTCGGCCAGCACGCGGGAATAGTCGGCCGGATCGATCACGACCGTTACGCCGCCGGCGTCTGTGCCGTGGTTCTTGGCGGCCGCGCGTAGCATTGCCGGGCCGCCGATGTCGATGTTCTCGACCGCGTCGGCGAACGAACAGTTGGGCCGGGCGATAGTCTCGCGAAACGGATACAGGTTCACCACCAGCATATCGATGCGGTCGATGCCGTGCCGGGCGATGGTGTCCATGTGTTCGGCGCTGTCGCGGCGTGCCAGCAGGCCGCCATGGATCTTGGGATGCAGCGTCTTGACGCGGCCGTCCAGGATTTCGGGCGAGCCGGTATGGGCGGCGACTTCAGTCACGGCCAGGCCGGCTTCGGCCAGCAGGCGGGCAGTGCCGCCGGTGGACAGCAGGCGCACGCCGCGCGCAGCGAGTGCGCGGGCGAATTCGACGATGCCGGTCTTGTCGGACACCGAGAGCAGGGCAGTTTCGATTTTCATGGTTGGACAGCGGAGATGAAGGAAAGCGGTCGGGACGCGCCGCGCGCGCTCAGGGCTGGATGTTGTGCGCCTGGAGCTTCTTGCGCAGCGTGTTGCGGGTGATGCCCAGCATTTCGGACGCCCGGGACTGGTTTCCGCCGGCCCGCTCGAGGGCCACCTCGAGCACCGGGCGTTCGACGCAGCGCATCACCATTTCCCACATGTCGTGGGGCTCGGAGTCGCCCAAGTCTTCGAAATAGCGCTCCAGGCTGGCGCGCACGCAGTCTTCCAGGACATCTTTCTTGCTCATGTGTACAGATATTTATAGTTAGTGGTGGACGGCGGCGGATCACGCCGCCAACAGGGGCTGCGCGCGGGGGGCCGGGGATGCCGGGCCGCCGCGCGCCAGGTCGTCGAACCAGTCGGCCACGGTCTGCCACTGGTCGCGGGTATTGTCGATGCGGTTCATGCGGTCGCGGAACGGGTCCGCGCCCGGCAGGCCCTCCACGTACCAGCCGATGTGCTTGCGCGCCGAGCGCACGCCGGTGTGCTCGCCGTAGAAGCGGTAGTGATCGTCCAGGTGCTCGAGCAGCAGGTCGCGCATTTCTTCGTAGGAAGGGGGCGCCAGCGTCTCGCCCGTGCGCAGGTAGTGGTCGATTTCGCGGAAGATCCAGGGGCGGCCCTGCGCGGCGCGTCCGATCATTACGCCGTCGGCGCCGGTGTATTGCAGCACGTAGCGCGCTTCTTCAGGCGTGGTGATGTCGCCGTTGGCGATCACCGGCAGCCGCGTGGATTGCTTCACCGAGCGGATGGTGTCGTATTCGGCATGACCGCTGTAGCCGCAGGCGCG
>DASPIV010000610.1:0-2086 GCA_035628955.1 Bordetella sp. | reverse complement strand
CTTGCACCGCCTCGGCCACTTCTTTCGGCGACCGGAACCGCGACAGCTCGACCACGCGCACGGGCCAGTCGGCAAAACGGTCGGAGAAGGTATGGGCGTGCTGCTCGGCCAGCAGGGTGGTGGGGCACAGCAGCGCCACCTGCTTGCCGTTGGCCACGGCCAGGAATGCGGCGCGCAGCGCGACTTCAGTCTTGCCGAAACCCACGTCGCCGCATACCAGGCGGTCCATGGGGCGGCCCGATGTCATGTCGGCAATCACGGCCTGGATAGCGGCATTCTGGTCGGCGGTTTCCTCGAAGCCGAAGCCTTCGGCAAAGGCTTCGTAGTCATTGAGCGGCAGCTTGAAGGTATAGCCCTGCCGCGCCGCGCGCTGGGCATACAGCGCCAGCAGCTCGGCAGCCGTGTCGCGCACCTGGCGCGCCGCCTTGCGGCGGGCTTTGTCCCACTGGCCCGACCCCAACTGGTGCAGCGGAGCGGCATCGGGATCGGCGCCGCTATAGCGGGCAATGACATGCAGTTGCGATACCGGCACATACAGCGTGCTGCCATTGGCGTACTCGAGATGCAGGAACTCCATCTCGCCTTCGCCCATGTCCATGTTGACCAGGCCGTGGTAGCGCCCGATGCCGTGCTGGGCGTGGACAACCGGATCGCCGGCGCGCAGCTCGGACAGGTCGCGCACCATGGCTTCGACGTTGCTGACGCGTTCCTGGTCGCGGCGGCCGCGGCGTGTGGCGCCGACGTGGCCGGGGTACAGGTCGTTTTCGGTCAGGAAGGTCAGCCGCGCCGACGGGATGCCGAAGCCGATCGACAGCGGGGCCGTAGTTAGTGCGAAGGCGGCTTGCGAGGCCAGGAAGGCCTGGATGGACTCGAGCTGCGCATCGGGTGCCAGGCCGAATTCGGCCAGCATCTGCGCCAGCGTTTCGCGGCGGCCGGCCGAATCGGCGCACAGCAGCACGCGCGAGTCGCCCCGCGCCAACAGGGCGCGCAAGCGTGCGATCGGGTCTTCGGCACGCCGGCTGATGCTGACATCGGATATGGCCGAAAAGTCGGGGTGCGCGCCGCCGTCGGCCAGGGACAGGCGCGCGAAGGCCTTGAAGCGCCCATACAGGGCCTCGGCATTGAGAAACAGCGCATCGGGCGGCAATACCGGCCTTTCACGGTCGCTTTTCAAGAAGGCGTAGCGACTGGCGGTATCCTGGCCGAAGCGTTGTACGGCGTCGTCGATATCCCCCAGGGTGACGGCGATGGCGTCGGCCGGCAAATAGTCGAACAGGGTCGCGGTTTCGTCGAAGAACAGCGGCAGGTAGTATTCGACGCCCGCAAACGCGATGCCGTTGCCGATGTCTTTATAGGGCAGGGCGCGCGAAGGGTCGCCTTCGAACTCTTCGCGGAAGCGCGCGCGGAAACGATTGCGCGAGGCTTCGTCCATCGGAAATTCGCGGCCGGGCAGCAACTGCACTTCGCGCACCGGGTACAGGCTGCGCTGGGTATCGACATCGAAGCTGCGGATGGACTCGATCTCGTCGTCGAACAGATCCAGCCGATAGGGCACGGCCGATCCCATGGGGAACAAATCGATCAGGCCGCCCCGCAGGCAGAATTCGCCGGGCGCGGTCACCTGCGTCACATGGCTGTAGTTGGCCAAGGTCAATTGCGCGCGCAGTGCTGCCTCGTCCAGGCGGTCTTTCTGTTTGAACGAAAACGTGTAGGCGGCCAGGAATGACGGCGGCGCCAACCGATACAGCGCCGTGGTCACCGGCACCAGCAGCACGTCGACGCTGTGCTGCAGCAGCGCATGCAGAGTTTGCAGGCGTTCCGATACCAGGTCCTGGTGCGGCGAGAAAGCGTCGTAGGGCAGGGTTTCCCAGTCGGGCAACTGCCGTACGCGCAGTTCGGGCGCGAATTGCGGGATTTCGTCGGCCAGGCGCTGGGCTTCCAGGGGCGCGGCGGTCAGTATCACCAGGGGGCGGGCCGCCTGGCGGGCCAGATCGGCCAGCAGCCAGGCGTCGGCCGAGCCGGGCGGGCGTGGCTGTACGTAGCGGGCGCCGGGTTTCAGGGCGGACAGTGTGGCGGCAGTGGCGGG
>DASPIV010000609.1:0-9847 GCA_035628955.1 Bordetella sp. | reverse complement strand
CCGAGGTGTTCTCGAAGACACCGCCCATGGCTTCGGTGGGCACGGGCGCCTGGGTCGGCCTGTTGCCGCAGTCGGAATGGAACAATCCCGAGCCCGAGATCGTGCTGGCCGTCGACAGCCGCGGCCAGGCGGTGGGCGCCGCGCTGGGCAACGATGTCAATCTGCGCGACGTGGAAGGCCGCAGCGCGCTGCTGCTGACCAAGGCCAAGGACAACAACGGGTCGTGCGCCATTGGCCCGTTCGTGCGCCTGTTCGACGAGCACTACACGCTGGACGATATGCGCCATGACGACGTGTCGCTGCGCATCGAAGGCGCGGACGGCTTCGTGCTGGACGGCGTCAGCCACATGCGCGAGATCAGCCGCGATCCCCTCGATCTGGTGCGCCAGGCCAGCGAATACCACCAGTACCCGGACGGCTTCATGCTGTTCCTGGGCACCATGTTTTCGCCCACCCAGGACCGCGACGGACAAGGCAGCGGCTTTACGCACCGGCAGGGCGATATTGTGCGCATCGCCTCGCCGCGGCTGGGTGCGCTGGTCAACCGCGTGGGGCTGTGCAATGGCATTGCACCCTGGACCTTCGGCGTGCGCGCGCTTTACGCCAATTTGCGTAAACGCGGGCTGTAGCACGGCGGCCGGTACCGCGAACGGCGACGCATACCCCGTATAATTCGGCAGACCCCGGGTTCCGGCACGGCATGCCCGTGCCGGCGGATCAAAGAGCCACGGGTCGGCTCGCCTTGTAATGTGCCGGATACGTCTTGAATCTCCCTGAGCTGATCGCCCCCATTGCCGATGACATGAAGGCTGTCGACGCGGTTATCCGCGGACGCCTCGATTCGGAAGTCGTACTCATCCGGACGATCGCCGATTACATCATCGGTGCCGGCGGCAAGCGCATGCGCCCGGCCATGGTGCTGATGATGGCGCGTGCGCTGGGCTATCAGGGCGAACACCACCGCCTGCTGGCCGCCGTGGTCGAATTCATCCATACCGCCACCTTGCTGCACGACGACGTGGTCGACGAATCCGACCTGCGCCGCGGCCGCGAAACCGCCAACGCCATGTTCGGCAACGCCGCCAGCGTGCTGGTGGGCGACTACCTGTATTCGCGCTCGTTCGAAATGATGGTCGAGGCCGGGTCCATGCGCATCATGCAGATCCTGTCCGAGGCCACCACCATCATCGCCGAGGGCGAGGTGTTGCAATTGCTGAACGTGCACGACCCCGACGTATCCCAGGACCGCTACCTGCAAGTGGTGCGCTACAAAACCGCCAAGCTGTTCGAGGCGGCCGCCCAGGTGGGCGCGGTGCTGGCCGGCGCCACGCCCAAACAGGAAGAGGCCGCTGCTGCCTACGGCCGCCATATCGGCACGGCATTCCAGCTGGTCGACGACGTGCTCGACTACAGCGGCGACGCCCATGCCCTGGGCAAGAACGTCGGCGACGACCTGCGCGAAGGCAAGCCCACGCTGCCGCTGATCCGCGTCATGGAAACCGGCACGCCGGAACAGCGCCAACTGATACGCAACGCCATCCAGACTGGCGACGCCGATTTCGCCGCGGTGGCCCAGGCCATCCAGGCTACCGACGCCCTGGAGCACGCCCGCCAGGCGGCATTGGTCGAGGCCCAGGCCGCGCGGCAGGCGCTGGCTGGGTTTCCCATTTCCGTTTATCGGGAATCCCTGTTAGAATTTTCCGCTTTCGCGGTTAATCGCGATCGCTGAAAAGCGATCAACAAAAACCGCGTTGAAAACCTAAGCAAGCCGGGGCGTAGCTCAGCCTGGTAGAGTACTGCGTTCGGGACGCAGGAGTCGGAGGTTCGAATCCTCTCGCCCCGACCATTGACTTGGTCGAATTTCTGGGTGGTGCTTCCCACACCACAGCAATGGCCGGTATCGCGCAAGCGGTGCCGGCTTTTTTGCGTTGGTGCATGTCGCCGCACTTCACATGCCATCAAGACGACTCGCCAGCCACCTCGCGGGTGGCGCGCAGGAAGTCTTCCACATAGCGGGCATTGCGTGCGCCGGGCGCGCGCCCGAGCAGGAAGTGGTTTTCCACGGTCGGCACGAAGGGCCTGGCAACGACCCCTTTGGATACCGTATCGGCCATCTGGGGGTGGATCAGCGACAGCCCCAGGCCCGCGGCCACGAATTCGCAAAGCGTGGGTGCGGCGGTGGCTTCCAATACATAGTTGGGAGTGATGCCCGCCTGCGCATACAAGTCATCCACGACCCGGCGGATGGCGACCGAGCCGTCGAACGCCACGAATGGTTCACCTTCAAGATCAAGCACGGATACGCTGGCCTTGCGCGCCAGGGGGTGCGCAGCCGGCAGCAGGCAGACCAGAGGGTGCCGTAGAAACGGTTCGAGTTCCAGTTCGGGATGATCCACGCTGGTGTTCAAAAGGCCTACGTCCACCTGCCGGGTGGCAAGCCAATCCGCCAGCACGGCCGAGGCCCGCACTTTCACCGATATGAAGACATTCGGGTGCAGCGCCAGGAACCGCATGGTTGCCAGGCGCAGGAAATGGCCCGACAGGGCGGGCAGCACGCCCACGATCAGTTGGCCGTGTTCTTCGCGCTTGACGGATTCCACGGCCCGTTCGATCTGGTGCAGCCCGGCAAAGATGCGGTCTACCTCGTCATAGAGCCGCATGCCTTGCGGGGTGGCGATCAGCCGGCCGCGCACGCGTTCGAACAGGCGCAGTCCGGTGTGGTCTTCGAACTGCGAAAGCAGCTTGCTGACCGCCGGCTGGGTGACATGCAGGCGGGCGGCGGCCGCACTGACCGTGCCGCTTTCCACCACGGCGCGAAAAGCCTCGACCTGTCGCAGATTGAATGATCGCATCCTATAACCATTTGGAATGGGTTTCCCCGAAAATGTTTTTTGACATTCTAGGCTGCCGGCCCGAGTATGGCCATTATTTCAGGCGCTGCAAGGAATCGTTCGCCGCCATGCATTACGCAATCAAGCGGATCCTGCTCGGGATCCCCACGCTATTGGCCATGTTCACGGCCATTTTCCTGCTCGTGCGAGTGGTGCCGGGCGATGCCGCCACGGTCATCCTGGGCGACCAGGCCAGTGCCGCCTCTTTGGAGGCATTGCGGATCAAACTGGGGCTGGACCAGCCGCTGTGGCGCCAGTACGCGGATTTTCTTTTCGGTGTTCTGAGGGGCGACCTGGGAACTTCTCTGGTCACGAGCCGCCCGGTCATGGGCGAAGTCTTGCGCGTCCTGCCCAGCACGCTGCAATTGGCGGCCGGCTCGATGGTGTTCGGCCTGTTGCTGGGCCTGCCCTTGGGCGTGGCGGCGGCGGTCTACCAGGGAGCCTGGCCCGATTACGTGGGGCGCATGGTGTCCTTGCTGGGCCTGTCGATACCGGCCTTCGTGGCGGGCATCCTGCTGCTGCTGGTATTCGCCATCCAGTTGCAGTGGTTTCCGGTCATTCCCATGGGCTCGGGGCTGATGGACGACCTGCGCGGCCTGGTGCTGCCGGTCTGTACGCTGGGCTTCATCATGAGCGCCTACGTGGCGCGCGTGACCCGCACATCCATGTTGTCGGTGCTGGGCGAAGACTACATCCGCACCGCCCGGGCCAAGGGCATAGGCACTTTCCGCTACGTGTTGCGCCACGCCCTGGCCAATGCGCTGCTGCCCATCATTACGGTGACGGGGCTTTATTTCGGCACGCTTATCGGCAATGCCGTGCTGACCGAAATTGTGTTCAACCGGCCTGGCATGGGGCGCCTGATCCTGGGGGCGCTCAACACGCGCGATTACTCGTTGCTGCAGGGGCTGATGATTGTTTTCGCCGGATTCGTGGTGGTGGCCAATGTGGTGACCGACTTGTTGTACGGCGTCGCGGACCCGCGCGTGCGGGTAGGAAGGTGAGCGGCATGCATACGCTACAAGCCATGCCCACGGCGCAGGCCAGGTTCATGCAGTTCATGTCGCGCGCGGGGCTGGCCGGCTGGGTGGGCCTGGGCCTGTTGTTGGTGATTGCGCTGGCCGCCATTCTCGCGCCGTGGATCGCCCCGCACGACCCGCTCGAGCAAAGCATCGTCAACCGGCTGCTGCCGCCGTCGTCCGAATTCCTGCTGGGCACCGACAGCTATGGGCGGGACGTGCTGTCGCGCATCATCTATGGCGCGCGCGTGTCGCTGGCGGTGGGATTTCTGTCCATTCTGATCGCGATGACGGTAGGCACGGTCGTGGGCGTGGTGTCGGGTTATGTGGGCGGCCGCTTCGACCAGTTGGTCATGGCCATCGTCGACGTGATGCTCTCGTTCCCGTCGCTGCTGCTGGGCTTGATGGTGGCCGCGGTGCTGGGCGCCAGCATCGAAAACCTGATCATCGCCATTGCCATCACCGAGGTGGCGCCGTTCGTGCGGCTGGCGCGCGCGCCCACGCTGGCCCTCAAGGAAAAAGAATTCATCGAGGCCGGGCGCGCGCTGGGCTTTGGCCATGCCCGGCTGATGGGCGTGCATATCCTGCCCAACCTGGTGGCCGACATCCTCGTCATGGGTTCGCTATGGATGGCCACTGCCATTCGCACCGAAGCGTCGCTGAGCTTCATCGGCCTGGGCGTACGCCCGCCCACGGCCACCTGGGGCGGCATGATCCGCGAAGGTTTCGAGAACATCCTGGACGCCTGGTGGCTGGCCGTGTTCCCCAGCCTGGCCGTGCTGCTCGTCGTGTTGGCGCTGAACCTGCTGGGCGATGCCCTGCGTGACGCCATCGATCCCAAGTATCGCAAGGGCTGACCGATGAGCCACACCGCATCTTCCCTTTCTCATGCCGCCGAGCCTGTGCTGGACATCCGTGGGCTGCGTACCGAATTCCTGATCGATGGCCAATGGCACGCGGCCGTGCGCGACCTGTCGCTGGCCGTCAGGCGCAATGAAACGCTGGCCATCGTGGGCGAGTCCGGCAGCGGCAAGAGCATGACGGCCTTGTCGGTGCTGGGCCTCTTGCCCGCCAAGTCCGGACGCATAGGCGCAGGCCAGGTCATGTTCGAAGGCAAAGACCTGGCCAGCCTGACCGACCGGCAAATGCGGCGGATCCGCGGCAATCGCATCGCCATGGTGTTCCAGGAGCCCATGACTTCGCTCAACCCCACCATGCGCGTGGGCGAGCAGATCGGCGAATCGCTGCGTGCCCACAAGGGCATGTCCCGTGCCGAAGCGCGCCGCCAGGCCGTGCAGTTGCTGTTGCAAGTGGGTATTCCTTCTGCACAGACTCGGCTGGATGACTATCCGCACCAGTTTTCCGGCGGCATGCGCCAGCGTGTCATGATCGCCATGGCCATTGCCTGCCAGCCCACGCTGCTGCTGGCCGACGAGCCCACTACGGCGCTGGACGTCACCATCCAGGCGCAAGTGCTGGCGGTGCTGAATGAGCTGAAGGCCAGCCAGGGCATGTCCATGGTGTTCATCACGCACAATCTGGGAGTGGTGGCGCTGATCGCCGACCGGGTGGCCGTGATGTATGCCGGCGAAATCGTCGAGCTCGCGTCCGTGGCCGAGCTGTATGCGCGGCCGGTCCATCCCTATACCGAGGCTTTGCTGGCGGCCATGCCGCGGGTGGATCGCGTCAACGAAGAGCTCAAGCCCATACCCGGCGGCGTGCCTTCCATACGCGCCATGCCGGCCGGCTGTGCCTACGCCGCCCGCTGCCCGCTGAAGATCTCCCGCTGCGAAACCGAGGCGCCTCGCCTGGCGCCGTTGGCGGGCGACGCCGAACACCCCGTCCGCTGTTTCGTACGCAGCCCGGAGACGACATGACCCACCATGATTCTTCGCCATCCGGCATCGTGGTCGAGAACCTGCGCAAGCACTACGTGACGGGGGGCGGCCTGTTCGGCCGAGCCCGCCAGACGGTGCGGGCCATTGCCGATGTCTCGCTGGCCATCCCCAAAGGCCAGGCCGTGGGCCTGGTGGGTGAGTCCGGTTGCGGCAAGTCGACGGTGGCCCGTGCGGTGCTGCGCCTGGTCGAGCCCGACGCCGGCCGCATTGTGCATGACGGCGTCGACGTGCGCGCCCTGTCCGGCAATGCGCTGCGCCTGTATCGGCGCCGTGCGCAGTTGGTGTTCCAGGATCCGTATGCTTCGCTCAATCCCAAGCGCACGGTACGCCAGACGCTCGAGGAACCCTTGCGCGTGCATCGCATGGGCACGCCCGCCGAAATTTCGCGCTGCGTCGAATCGGCCATGGCCGAGGTGGGCTTGCCGGCGGAAAGCCTGTCGCGCTATGCCTACGAGTTTTCGGGCGGCCAGCGCCAGCGCATCGGCATTGCCCGGGCATTGATCCTGCAACCGGATTTCATCGTGGCCGATGAACCGGTGTCCGCGCTGGACGTGTCCGTGCAAGCGCAAATTCTGCAATTGCTGAGGAAACTGCAGGAAGACCGCGGCCTGTCGTTCCTGTTTGTATCGCACGACCTGGGTGTGGTACGGCATTTCTGCTACCTGACCAACGTCATGTACTTGGGCCGCATCGTGGAATCCGGCCCCACGGCCCAGATCCTGGACGACCCCAAGCATCCGTATACCCGCCTGTTGCGCGACAGTTCGCCCGTGCCGGATCCGGCACGCCGAATTGCGCTGGTGTCCGCCGCGCAAGAGTTGCCGTCGGCGGCCAACCCGCCGCCGGGCTGCGCCTTCCATCCGCGCCGCCCGCGTGCCCAGGACCGTTGCCGCATCGATGTCCCGGTGCCGAAACCGGTCGCCGGGCCGGCCGGCCGCACGGTCGCCTGTCACTTTCCGTTGTAGGGCGGGTTACCGGTCTCTCTTGTCGTTCATCTCTATATTGCACGGAGCATCGTTGTGAGTTCAGCAAGCTTTATCTATTTGAGTCAGGAAGAAGCCATCAAGCATGGCGCCGATGACGTAGCGGCTACCGTAGCCGACGTCGAGCGCACCGTCGTCCTGACCTACCAGGGCAAGGCTATCGAAGCGCCCACGGCCACCTTGTTCTGGGATGTGGACCCCGCCGTGCTCAAGGGCGGCTTCATTGGCTATCCCAGCAAGAAGCGCGCCAATATTCATGCCGGCTACATCGATGACGATGGTGTGAAGAAGGTTGCGATCAAGAACATTCCCAGCAATCCCGATAACCTGAAGAATGGCCATGGTCCGCGCGCGTCGGGCCTGGTGACGATCCTGCATCCCGAGAGCGGTTATCCGCTGGCCGTCATGGACGCCATGGTCATCAGCTGCATGCGCACGGGTTGCCTGGGTGCGCTGGGCGTGAAGTATCTGCGTTCGTCCAAGGCCGCCACGGCCGGGTTCATCGGCGTCGGGCCGGTCAATCAGGCTGCGATCATGGGTATTGCGGAAGTCATGCCCGAACTCGGGCGCGCCTATGTGTTCGACTACGATACCGAGCGCGCTCAGCGCTTTGCGGACAAATTCTCGAAGCAATTGAACATCGAGATCGTGGTGTGCGCCTCGGCCAGGGAAGCCATCGTCGACGCCGACGTCGTCGTGCCTGCCACCAGCGTGCAAAACAAGGACGCTGCCTACATCGAATACAGCTGGCTGAAGAAGGGCGCCCTGTTCGTGGACCTGTCGCTGTGGGACGCCAAGTACGAAGTGTTCGAGAAGGCGGACGCCATGTTTACCAACTCGGACCTGGTCATGGAGCGTACCACCATGACGCCGGCCTGCCTGGTGGCCGAGAAAGTCACCACGCAAGACAAGCTGGTGGATATCGGCGGCGTGATATTGGGCCAATCGCGCGGGCGAGCTTCCGATGACGACATCATCATCTATTTTGCCCGTGGCATGGCGCTGTATGACGTGATGAGCGGCTACCGGGTCTATGAAAATGCCAGGCAAGCCGGCCAGGGCCAGACCCTGAGCCTGTGGGAAGGCGAATACTGGCTGTAAGCCAGTCCAGCCATCCCGTCCACACATCGGGCAATGCACTGCCCCCAGGAGGAAAAACATGCATATAAGAAAACTGCTTACCGCCGCGCTGCTGAGCGCGGGGTTGTCCTGCGGCACCCCGGCCGCGCTGGCGGATACCCTGCAGGTCGGTATCGGCACGTCCGATATCCAGACCCTGGACATCCATCGCGCCACCGGTTTCGACTCCATGCTGCTGAGCTACGTGTTCAATGGCCTGGTGCGCTTTCCGCCGGGCAGCGCCGACCCGGCCAGACTCGAGCCTGACCTGGCCGAGCGCTGGGAGGAATCGCCCGATCATCTCGTCTGGACCTTCCATTTGCGCAAGGGCGTGCAGTTCCATGGCGGCAACGGCGAACTGCATGCCGATGACGTGGTGTTTTCGTTGACGCGTGCCGCCGACCCGAAGCAGTCTTCGCAAGCGGCGGCGTTCGAGCCGTTCGCCAAGGTAGAGGCGCTGGACGACTACACCGTGCGCATTACGCTCAAGCGCCCCACGCCCGGCTTCCTGGGCCTGGTCGCCAACTACCGGGGTGGCAACATCACCAGCCGCAAGGCCGCCGAAAAGCCTGACGCCAACCTGGCTGCCCAGCCCGTGGGCACGGGCCCGTTCCAGGTGGCCGAGCATGTGCCGCAACAGTATGTGCGCCTGACGGCGAACGAGCAGTACTTCCGTGGCAAGCCCAAGATCGACGAGATCTACTGGCGTTTCGTCATGTCCGACAGCAGCCGCGACCTGGCCTTCAAGGCCAAGCAGCTGGACGTGATCTATGGGCGCCGCGAACAGCGCTGGGTGAATAGCACGCGTGACCGCAAGGGCGTGGAGCTGGACATCTTCGGCCCCGGCGAATTCCGCACCCTGCACCTGAACCGCACCATCAAGCCGCTGGACGACTTGCGTGTCCGCCAGGCTATTGCGCATGCCGTCAACGTGGACGAGATCGTGCAGTTCGTGGGCAAGGACGTGACGCGCAAAGGCTGCTCGGTCGTGCCGCCGGGCTACCTGGGCGTAGACTGCTCATTCAAGTACCAGTACGACCCTGCAAAGGCGAAGCAGTTGCTGGCCGAAGCCGGCCACCCGGACGGCATCACGCTGCCGGTGGTGGTGTCCAATATTTCTTCGATCCTGCCCATCATGGAAGTCGTGCAGAATCAATTGGGCAAGGCCGGCATCCGCCTGGACATGAAAGTAGTGGACCATCCCACCTTCCATGAACAAATCCGCAAGAATGCCAGTGCCATCGTGTTCTACGGCGCCGCGCGTTTCCCCGTGGCCGACACCTACCTGACGCAGTTCTACGACTCGGACGCTATCGTGGGCACGCCCAAGGCCATCACCAACTTCTCGCACTGCTCGGCGGGGGATGAAGCCATACGCGCGGCGCGTGTCGAGACCGATAGCGCCAAGCAGCTGGCATTCTGGAAGACTGCCCAGCAGCAGATCAATGACGATGTCTGCGGGGTGCCCTTGTTTGACCTGCGCCAGGTGTGGGCGCACAACGACAATGTCGAGTACGGCTACGAGCTGGAGGGTGACATCAACATTGCGCCTCCTGTTACCGAGCAGACGACGGTCCGGCATTGAGCTTGCAGGCCGGGGCGGTGGCGCGCCCCGGCCTGGAATTCGCCACCAGGGCCCTGTCAGTACCCGACGGCGTAGCCGTCTTTGCGGTGGTCGGAAGCCGCGACATAACCGCCGTGTTCCAGCCGCATGGCCATTTGCGCGCTGCCGAATTCCAGGTCGAAGCGCGGTGCGACTTCGACCTGGTGGCCCATGGCGCGCAATTGTTCTATCGCTGCGGGCGGCGTGTTCCATTCGACGGCCAGGCCGACGTTGTCGTCTTTGATACGCCAGCGCGGCGCATCGCTGGCCGCCTGTGGATTCTGGCCAAAATCGGCCAGCCGGCTGGTGACCTGCACGTGGCCCTGGGCCTGCA
>DASPIV010000608.1:0-5618 GCA_035628955.1 Bordetella sp. | reverse complement strand
AAGGGGACCGACATGGCCGGCCGCAAGCCGCATGTGCTGTGCGCCGCCGGCGTGGGGCGCACGTTCCAGGTGATGCGGCCCTTCATGCGCCTGACCGCGGCCCAGAACGTGAAGATCGGTGCCTATGTCAAGGCGCGCAGCGAGGCCGAGGCCGATGCGCTGGCGGTCCGGGCCATCGAGCGGGTGGGCCTGGCCGATTGCGCCGACCGGCTGGCCTCGGTATTGACCACCCGCCAACTGCGGCTCATGGAACTGGCGCGCGCCGTGGCGGGCCAGCCCGATCTGCTTCTGCTGGACGAGACGCTGGCCGGCCTGGGGCAGGGCGAGGTCGACGACGTGATCGCAGCCATTCGCGCGCTGTCGGCGCAGGGCACCACCATCGTCATCATCGAGCACACCATGCAGGCCATGGTGCGCCTGGTCGACGAGTTCGTCGTGCTGGACCATGGCGAAGTGCTGGCGGTGGGCGAGCCGCAGGTCATCACGAAAGACATGCGGGTGGTGGAAGCGTACCTGGGCAAGAAATGGAGCGCCAAACATGCTGCTTGAGATCAGCAACCTGGTAGCCGGCTATTCCGCCTTGCCGGTGCTCAATGGCGTATCGGTGGCGGTGGGCGAGGGCGAATTCGTTTCCATCGTGGGCCCCAACGGGGCCGGCAAAAGCACCTTGTTCAAGACCATATCCGGCACGGTGGCCACGATGTCGGGCAGCCTGCGGTACGACGGCAGCGACCTGCTGTCGGTACCGCCCGCGCGCCGTCCGCACCTGGGTATTGCCCACGTGCCCGAGGGCCGACAGGTATTCGCTTCGATGACCGTACTCGAAAACCTGGAGATGGGCGCCTATACCGCCGCCGGCCGGCGCGACTGGGCGCACAACCTGGCGCGCATCTACGAATGGTTTCCGGTGCTGAAGCAGCGGGCGCGGCAACTGGCCGGCACGCTGTCTGGCGGGGAACAGCAAATGGTGGCCATCGGCCGTGGCCTGGCGTCGTCGCCGCGCCTGCTGATGCTGGACGAACCATCGATGGGATTGTCGCCGGCGATCGCCGATTTCATTTTCGAGCGCCTGATCGACATACGCAGGGACGCCAAGCTGACCATCCTGCTGGTAGAGCAGCGGGTGGCCGAGGCGTTGCAGTTCGCCGACCACGGCTACGTGCTGGAAACCGGGCGCGTAGTGCTGGAGGGCAACCACGAAACGCTGCAGGCGGACGATCGCGTTCGCCGGGCGTATCTCGGCATGTAAGCCTGAATCGAGAGCCGCGTGAGCGGACAACAGGAGGAGACGGACATGAAGATGCAGTCAATCAAGTACCTGGGCCTGGCCGCGGCGCTGGCGAGCCTGCTGTCGGCGGGTGCGGGTCCGGCCGGTGCGGCCGAACCCGCACCGGTCAGCGTCGGGCTGATCGCGCCGATGTCGGGCATTTATGCGCGGCCCGGCCAGGTCATGCGCATGGGCGCCGAGATGGCCATCAAGGACATCAACGAGCAGGGCGGCATCAAGGCCCTGGGCGGCGCCAAGCTGAAGCTGGTGGTGGTCGACTCGGGCGACTCCACCGAGAAGGCCAAGAGTGCCGCGCAGCGCATGGTGGCCGACTACCCCGACCTGGTGGCCGGTACCGGCGCGTATCTCAGCTCGTTCACTCTGGCGGTCACCGAGGTGACCGAGCGCGCCAAGCTGCCCATGCTGACCTTGTCGTATTCAGACCAGATCACCGGACGCGGTTTCAAGTACATCTTCCAGACATCGGCCACCGCCGGCCGCCAGGCCGACATTGCGCTGCCCATGATCCTGGACCTGGCCGAGAAGGCCTCGGGCAAGCGGCCCAAGACCGTGGCCATTCTTACCGACAACACCGCGGCTTCGCTGTCGTCGGTGAAGGCCATGAAAGACGGCCTGCTGGATAAGTACAAGCTGGAACTGGTGGTGGACGAGACCTTCACGCCGCCGCTGTCCGATGCGTCGTCGCTGATCCAGCGCGTGCGCTCGCGTCGTCCCGACCTGGTGTTCTTCCTGCCCACAGTGATTTCCGATGCGAAGCTCATCCTGGAAAAGATGAACGAGACCAACGTGCGCATCCCGGTGATTTCGTTCGGTATTGCCATTGCCGAGCCGGATGTGCTGAACACCGTCAGTCCGCAATTGATCAATGGTGTCATGTCAGCCGTGGCCAACTGGGGCGCCAAGGGCCAAGAGGCGCTGATCCAGCGCATGAAGGATGAATACAAGGAACCCTGGATGACGCAGAACGCCATCTCGACCTATGGCGATATGTGGATCATCAAGGCGGCGCTGGAAAAAGCCGGCAAGGCCGATCGCGAGTCGGTGGCGCAGGCGTTGCGCGCGCTGGACGAGGGCAAGACGCCCTATTTCCCGGGCGGCGAGCTGAAGTTCGACGAGGCCGGCCATCGCGTCGGCGCCACGCTCACGGTGATCCAGTGGCAGAACGGCGTGCCAGTGACGGTGTTCCCCGAAGATGTGGCCATTGCCAAGCCCATCTGGCCTGGCAAGAAGTAGCACCGCCGCAGGTGGCCGCCTTTGCGCCGGCTGCCTGCGGGTCGTGTAAATATTGAATTATTGTATGATCGATTGATCGAAGCAGCACACGCAGCACACAAAGGAAACTCAGCATGGAACACACCAATCAGTTCGAGAAAGGTCTGGAAAACCGCAAGAAGGTGCTGGGCGCCTCTCACGTCGAAAAGTCGTGGGCCGCGGCGGATGATTTCAACCGGCCCATGCAAAAGCTGGTCACCGAGTACTGCTGGGGCGAGATATGGGGCGACCCCACGTTGCCCTTCAAGACCCGCAGCATGCTGAACCTGGCCATGCTCACCGCCATGAGCCAGCACCATGAACTGGCGGCGCACGTCAAGGGTGCGCTGCAAAACGGAGTGACCAAAGACGAGATCCGGGCCGTGCTGATGCAGGCATCGGTGTATTGCGGCGTGCCGCTGGCATTGGCCGCCTTCCGCGTTGCGTCGCAGGCGATCAGTGCCTACGAAGCCGACGCGGGCAAGGCATAAGCAGGCTATAGCCATGCAACAGGATCGGGTCGGATTTATCGGGTTGGGCAACATGGGCGGGCGCATGACGCGCCGCCTGGTGGATGCGGGCATCGTGGTGTGCGGGTACGACACCGACATGGGCCGGGCGGGTAGTGCGGGGGCGCAGGCGGCCGCTTCGCTACGCGAGGCCGTGCAATTCGCTGACGTGGTGCTGCTGTCGCTGCCCGACAGCCGCGTGGTGGAAGCGGTGGTCGAAGGGCAGGACGGCGTCCTGGCGTCGTGCCGGGCGGGCCAGGTGGTGGTCGACTTGAGCACCGCGGCAACCAGTTCAACGCAACGCCTGGCGCGCCTGTTCCAGGCGCGCGGCGTGCAGTTCGTAGATGCAGGGGTTTCGGGCGGTGCGGCTGCGGCGGAAAAGGGCGCGCTTACCCTGATGGTAGGGGGCGACGCCGCCACCATCGAGACCCTGCAATGGGTGTTTGCGCCCTTCAGCAACAAGGTGCTGAACATGGGCGCCAGCGGTGCGGGCCACACCACCAAGCTCTTGAACAACTTCCTGAACGCGGTAAGCCTGGCGGCCACCGCCGAAGTCATGGTGGCGGGCAAGAAGGCCGGGCTCGACCTGCATCGCCTGCTTGACGTGCTCAACAGCAGCAGCGGGGTGAACTTCGCCACGCTGAACCGCTTTCCGCACATCGTCGATGGCAACTACCTGGAAGGCGGGCTGAGCAGCAAGCTCATGACCAAAGACGTCGTACTGTATGTTGACCTGGCGCGCGAACTGGGCGTGGCGTCGCTCAATGCGTCCGGGCCGATGTCGTGCTTTGGCCTGGCCACGGCGCTGGGCTACGGCGACCAGATCAGCAATCGTGTCGTGGATGCCATCGGCGATGTCAGCGGTGGCGTCCGTTTGAAAACTTGAGGAGGCAGTCAATGAAGGTGTTTCACGGCAGGGCCGAAGGCAAGATCTCGGAACAGCGCAGTTCCACGTTCACGGGCGTAGTGTGGGGGGATCCCATCATGCCCACCACCGACAACGTCACCATCAACTCGGTATTTTTCTCGCCGGGCGCACGCACGTATTGGCATACGCATGAACTGGGCCAGATCCTGCAGGTCACGGCCGGGCGCGGCTGGATCTGCGTGGCGGGGCAGGCCGCGCAATCGATCCGCCAGGGCGACGTGGTGTGGATCCCGCCCAATGAGCGGCACTGGCATGGCGCCGCGGCCGATACCTACATGATTCATACGGCCACCTCGCTGGGCAAGAGCGAATGGCAGGAAGAGGTCTCGCAACAAGACTACGCGCGCGGCACTGGCGCGGCCGGATAAGGGGGGTACCATGATCGTCGAACTGCGTATCTATCATTGCGCGCCCGGACGGTTGCCGGCGCTGCACGAGCGCTTCACCACCGCCACGCTGGATTTCTTCAAGAAGCACGGCATCGAGCAGATAGGGTTCTGGACCACGCTGGCCGGCCCGACCAATCAATCGCTGACCTATCTGCTGAAATGGGAAAGCCTGGCCGAGCGCGAGCGCAAATGGAACGCCTTCCAGGCCGACCCCGACTGGATCGCCAAACGCGCTGCCAGCGAGGCCGAAAAAATCATTGTCGAGCGGGTCGAAAACCAGTTCCTGGCGCCAACCGCGTATTCGGCATTGAAATAGCGGGATCAGTTGGCGCGGATGTGGGCTTGGTCGATCACCGTCGACCAGATCTGCGTTTGGGCCTGAATCCACTTCCGCGCAGTCTCGGCGTCGGAAAAGGGCGGGTGTATTCCCTGGGCGGCCAGGTGCTGCAGGAAGTCGGGCCGGGCATAGATGCGCCCCAGCACGTCTTCCCAGACCTGGGCGATCGCATCCGGCAGGCCGGCGGGCGCCATGATCACAAAGCCGAACCTGACGTCATAGTTGTCCAGTCCGGGTTGCCCGGCTTGCCGTATCGGAGGCGTCGAAGGAAGGCCGGCGTCGCCGTCCCCTCCCGAGACCGCCAATGGCTGCAGTTTGCCGGCCTGCACATGCGGGAGCATGCCGGGCACCGCCAGGAACCCCGCATCTACTTCGCCGCTGAGTAGCGCGTGGGTGGCCGGCGCATTGCCGCGGTAGGGTACATGCGTGGCCTTGATGCCCGTCGCCAGATTGAGTTTCTCGAACGTCAGGTTGCCCGGGCTGGCATGGCCGGCCGACGAGTACGTCACGGGGTGCGTGCGGGCGTAAGCAAGAAATTCGGACAGCGTCTTGACGCCAAGTTCCGGCCGCACGGCCAGGGCCAGATTGAACGTGCCCGCCAGGCTCAGCGCACGCATGGCGGACACGTCAGGTTCCGTCTTCGAAAATACTAGCGGGTTCACCGTGAATACGGTGTCGACGCTCATCAGCAATGTGTAGCCGTCCGGCGCTGCCTGTGCCGCTGCCTGCGCGCCGATATTGCCCGAAGCACCCGAGCGGTTTTCAACCACCACGGTCTGGCCTAGCAGCTTGCCGGCCTGCTGGGCAATCACCCGCGCCTCCTGGTCCAGCGGGCCCCCCGGCGCGAAATTCACCAGCAGCCGGATTGGCTTGTCGGGATAGGCCGCGTGAGTCACCGCAAGCGGGGCAGCCAGCG
>DASPIV010000607.1:0-15193 GCA_035628955.1 Bordetella sp. | reverse complement strand
CTTACCGGCGATGGCGGCCTGGCTTTCGAGCAGGTCGGCAAGATCAACATCACCGAATTCAATGCTTACGTGGCGTTGGACCGCCAGATCGCCAAGCAGGCATTTGCCCGCCTTTCGAACAGCAATATCAAGGGGCGCCGGTTCCGCATGCGCTTTCTGGAAGAGTTCTGATCGCCCGCCCCGCCTGGCTGCCGCAATCCCCCAGGGCGCGGCGGCCGCTGGCGGGCACGGCGTTTGCTAGGGACATCCGCAAATATATGCGGGGGCAACCATGGAGAGCGCGGTAGAGCGGTCATCCGAGACGGCCGCGGCCGGATCGCAGGCCACGGCGGAGCCCAAAGCAGAAAAGAACGTGACGGTCCAAGAGGCTGGACTCGCCCCCGTACCCGAGCCGCCCGTACCGTACGTCTGGGCGCGCGGCGCCTGCCTGACGACCTTGACCGTGCTGGCGGTGCTGTTCAGCCTGAAGGCCGCGCAGGAATTCATTGTCCCAGTGGTAATGGCTATCGTGGTGGCCTATACGCTGGATCCCGCCGTGGCGCTGTTGCAGCGCGCGGCCGTGCCGCGAGTGTTGGGCGTGCTGATCGTGATGGCGGCGCTTGCCATGGCCACGGCCGGACTGGCGTACGCCATCAGCGATCAGGTAGTGGGCATCGTGCAAGACCTGCCCACCATCTCGTACAAGATTTCCCGCACCCTGTCCGGCTTTGCAAGCGGCGATGGTTCGCTGTTCGAGCGCATTACCAGCGCGCTCAGCCTGCTGGAAGACAGCCCCGAGCCCGGCAAGCAGGTGGTCGTGGCCAGTTCGTCTTCCAATCTGAGCCAGTTCTTGTTGTGGGGCTCCAAGGGCCTTGCCGAGTTTGTCGGGCAAGCCACGATGAGCACTTTTCTGGTGTTCTTCCTGCTGCTCTCGGGCAATGCGTTCAAGCGCAAGTTCGTGAAAGTGGGGGGCAGCACGCTTACGCAAAAAAAAATCAGCGTGCATATGCTGGATCAAATCAACAGTTCGATCCATATGTACATGGCGATGATGCTGGTCACCAACGTGGCGCTGGGGCTGCTGTCGTGGGTGGCGTTTCGCATGCTGGGCCTGGAAAACGCCGCGACCTGGGCCGTCGTGGCGGGCGCGCTGCACATCATTCCGTACTTTGGGCCTTTGCTGACGGCCGTGGGTACCGGGGGCGCGGCATTGCTGCAGTTCGGCGAGATCGGGCCGGCGTTGGCGGTGGCAGGCAGTACGGTGGTGATCGCCGTGCTGATCGGCGTGGTGGTCACCACCTTGATGTCCGGCCGCATCGGCAGGATGAACGCGGTTGCCGTATTCATGATGCTGCTGCTCTTTACCTGGCTTTGGGGCGTGTGGGGCACGCTCTTGTCAGTGCCTTTGGCATTCATCGCCAAGGTTGTGGCAGACCACGTCGAGGGGCTCGAGGCGGTCTCGGAATTCCTGGGCGAGTAGCCGCGCCGCAGCAGGGATGGGTGTGTCTCAGCCTTCGCGCTGCTGCGTCCATGCCGCGATTTCCGACTTGGTGGCCCACCACACCCCTTCGTGTCCGCGCGCATATTCCAGGCAGCGCCGCAGTGTGGGGATCAGGGTGGGGCGGCCCGCCATGTGGGCGTGCAGCGTGATCTCGGTCCACTTGGGCCGGCCGGCCTTTCCTTCGCGGTACAGCTCGTCGAAGGTGTCCTTGAAGCCATCCCAGATGATGCCGGGCGGGTTCTTGCCCCAGATCCACATCCATAGGTCGTTGTGCGGCAAGTTGGTGCGCGGCATGATCACGATCGGGCCGTGGGCGGTCTGCTGGATGAAGGGCAGGTCGTCGCTGGCGTCGTCGGCGTTCCACAGATAGCCTTCCTGTTTCAGGAAGTCCAGGGTATTGGCCGAGCCGGCGCTGCCGGGGCTGGTCCAGCCCCGCGGCGCCTGGCCGGCGGTGTCGGTCAGCACGCGGGTGCAGCGGCGGATCTCTTCCAGTTCGGCTGCGGGGTCGTCATCGCGCATCAGCACGTCGTTGGCCCAGGCATGGCCCGCCACTTCGTGGCCGGCTTCGACCAGTGCGTGGATCACGTTCGGGTGGCGCTCGGCCGCCAGGCCGTTGGTCGAGACATTGCTCTTGATACCGAATTCGTCCAGCAAGTCCATCAGGCGCCAGATGCCGGACTTGGCGCCGTATTCCGCGTAGCTCAGCGAGAAATGGTCAGTCTTGTTGGCGGTTTTCTCCAGCGTGATCTGGCTGTGGTTCACGAAGGACTCGAAGGCCAGCGAGACCGAGACCGCGATGTGTTCGCCGCCCGGCCATTGCCAGTCGCGGGGATAGCGGGAAGCAGGTTTGCTCATGGTGTGCCCTGTAGCGGCCACCGCCCGGGCGGCGGCCGTTGTTGGAAGACGCTTACTCGGGTTTGATGCCGGCCTGGTTCAGCAGCCCGGAATACAGTTTCATGCGGTTGGCCACTTGCTTGTCCAGCACCGATGGCGGTCCGCCACCGATGTCCAGCGCCAGCGTGGCAAAGCGTTCGCGGATCTCGGGTTCCTGCAGCACGGCATTGAACGCCTCGTTCAGCTTGGCGATCGTCGCGGGCGGGGTGCCTGCCGGGGCATAGATGGCCGCCTGGATGCCGCCGTCGAAGTCATAGCCGGGGTAGCCGGATTCGGCGATGGTGGGCAGGTCGGGCAGCTGCGGCATGCGCTTGGGGCTGGTCACGGCCAGGCCGCGCAGCTTGCCGCCCTTGATCAGTTCGGCGGCTTGCGGGGGGCCCAGGAAGGCCGCCTGGATTTCGCCCGAATACAGGCCCGCGATGATCGCGCCGGCGCCCTTGTACGGCACGTGCAGCATGCGCGAGCCGGTGGCGTCGTTGAAGTATTCCCCCGCCAGGTGCAGCAGGTTGCCGTTCCCGGCGGATCCGTAGGCGATCGACGTGCCGGGCTTCTTGGCGAGCTCGATGAATTCCTGCACGGATTTGGCGGGTACCTGGTTGCCCACGACCAGCACCAGCCCCGGCGAATTGCCCACATAGATCACCGACGCGAAATCGCGCACCGTGTCGTAGGGCAGGTCCTTGTACAGGCTGGGATTGATGGTGTGCGAGGTAGGCGCCAGCAGCAGCATGTAGCCGTCCGGCGGCGCGCTGGCCACCGCGCCGGTACCGATGATGCCATTGGCGCCGGCGCGGTTCTCTACCACGATGGGCTGGCCCAGGCGTTCGGCTGCATGCTGCGCCAAGACGCGCGCCACCATGTCGGTGGGCCCGCCCGGGCTGAACGGCATGACCAGCCGTATCGGCCGGTCGGGAAATTCCGCTGCCGTGGCAGGTGAGGCAAGCAGGACGGACATCAGGGCAAGGCAGGCCCCCAGTAATCGTTTCATGGTGTATTCCCCTTGTATGCGGCAGTGGCCGCCGGTTCAGCGCATGGCGTCCGAGAACGCGGAAATGATGCTGTGAAAAACCTCGGGTTGGTCCCGGAAGGGCAGCGCGCCCGCCCGGTTGATCAAATGAAAATGCGCAATGGGCTGGCGTTGCGCCAGGATGCGGTATAGCCACAAGCCCTGGTCGATGGTGCCGGTGGGGTCGTGCGTGCCCCAGGCTACCTGTACGGGCACGGGTACGCCGGGGCCCCGGCATAGCTCGAACAGGCGGGCCTTGGCACGGGCCACAGAGGTAGTCCAGGCCTGCGCGGCGCCCGGCTCGGCCATGCGCGCGGCGGCCGCCAAGTGCGGGGCTTGTTGTGCAGCCCGGACGCAATCATCAAGCACATCGCGCACATGATGGGGCGAATACGACAGGCGTTCCAGCGCCCAGCGCTGGGATTCGCGCGAGCCCAGCGGCTGTGGCGGGTAGGCCAGGGCGGTGTTCTCGACGCCGTCCCCGGTGGGGGCGGCCGCTACCGAAGACACGATGCTGACGGCGTCGATGTAGCCGGGTTGGCGGCAGGCCAGCAGCAGCGCGGCCAGGCCGCCGGTGTCGTGCGCCACCAGGTGGCAGCGGCGCACGCCGGCGGCGCGCAGCACGGCGTCGACATGGTCGGCCATGGTGTCGATGGTGTAGGGGCCATCGGGTGCGTCGCTGGCGCCGAAACCAGGCAGGTCCAGCGCCAGCACGGCGCCATCTTCGGCGAACCGCGCAAGCGCCGGGCCCCAGATATGGGCGCCGCTGCTGTAAGGCGTGATACCCGGCGCACCGCCATGCACGAACACGGTGGCGCTATCGGACTCGCGGTCGCGCAAGATGCGGGCGGCCCGGCCGTTGATATTCAGGGTGTGGGAATGTAGGGCAAGGGCAGTCACGGATGCACCATTCATCGAATCACCTTCACTGCGCGGGCTGCAGGGCGAAGAAGCGGGCCAGCAGGGCATTGAATTGCGCGGGATGCTCGCGGAACGGAAAGTGGCCGGACTCGTTGATGACATGGAACTGCGCATCGTGCTGGTGGCGCGCCACCATGCGGAACAGTTCCATGCCGCGCTCGAGCACCGCGGTGCGGTCGTTGTAGCCCCATACGATCTGCACCGGGCGCTGCAGCCGCCCTTCATCCAGCCAGCGCAGGGTCTGGCCCTTCTGCTGTGCCAGCTCGGGCAGGAATACGCGTTCGGCCAGCCCTTCGCCCGCCATTTTTTGTACGGTGTGGCGATACTTGTCCAAGGACAGGATCCCCATGACCGCATCTATCCATTCCTCGGTGACCACGCCGGGATCATGGCTGTAGTTTTCATACACCCAGCGCACCGCCTCGCGGCTGCCGCGCGGATGCGGCGGATTGCACAGCACGACCTCGTTGGTGCCTACCCCCGGACTCAGCGTGCCGCTGTTGACGATGGTCAGCGTGCGCACGGCGTCGTGGTGCTGCAAGGTCAGGCGGGTGGCCGCATAGCCGCCGCGCGAATGGCCCACCAGATGCGCCGGCGGCAGGTCCAGCGCGCGCAGGAAGGCGGCGGCGTGGTCCACCACTGCCTGCATGGTGTAGTCCTGGTCGCGCGCGGGGTTGCCGGTTTCGCCCTGGCCCAGTTTGTCGAAGGCGATGGCGCGATATCCGGCGTCGGCCAAAGGCTGCAGATTCAGGTTCCAGGTATAGGCGCTGGACGCGCCGTCGGCCATGCCGAAATTGCCGCCGTAGATGAACACCACGGGCTGGCCCGTGCCGGCTTCGAAGTAGCGGGTGCGCACGCCGGCCACGTCCACCCAGCGTCCTTTGGGCATGGCGGGGCGGGGGGCGGCACTGGCGGGCAGTGGATCTGGCTCTCTCATGTCGTCGGTCCTGTGTCGAGGCCAGGCCAGATTAAGAACAGCGCCGTGAATCGTCCAATATATAATTGGCACCACAGTAATGCTAAAAAGGTATTACATGGAGTTGCGCCAGCTTCGCTATTTTCTGGCCGTTGCCGAAGAACTCAGCTTCACGCGGGCCGCTGCGTTGCTGCACGTGTCGCAACCGCCGGTCAGCCGCCAGATCATGCTGCTCGAAGCCGAGATCGGCACACAGTTGTTCGAGCGTTCCAAGCAATATGTGCGGCTTACCACTGCCGGGCAGCATTTCTATGACCAGGCGCGCGCCCTGGTCGCCGCGGCCCATGCCGCGGTGGTCTCCACGCGGCGTGTCGCGGCGGGCCAGGTAGGCAAGATATCCGTCGGGCTGGGGGGTACGGCGGCCCATGTGTTTCCCGACACGCTGGCGCTGTTCCGCCGCCACCATCCCGAAGTGGAACTGGTGCTCAATCCGCTGAACCTGGCGTATCACCAGGCCGCGCTGATCGAAGGCCGCATCGACGTGGGCCTGGTCTTGCTGCCCATGGATAGCGACGAGCTCGAAACCCGGCAACTGATGCGCATGCGCCTGCTCGCCGCGCTGCCGGCCGGACATGCGCTGGCCGCGCGCCGCAAGCTATCGCTGCGCGACCTGGCCAACCAGGATTTCATCATGGTGCCGTGGACCAAGGGCCGTGGCTTCGGGCGCCTGACCTTGCAGGCCTGCCGGCGCGCGGGCTTCGTGCCCAATGTGGTGCAAGAGGCCGAGCCCATGGAGTCCGTGCTGGGCATGGTGGCCGCGGGTGCCGGGGTAGCCCTGGTGCCCGAATCCATGGAGCACCTGTATGGCAGCAAGATTGCGTATCGCCCCATCAAGGAAGACTACGCCGCGGCCGACATTGCCATCGCGTGGCGCAAGGGCGATGGCTCGCCTATCTTGCGGGCATTCCTGGCATGCTGCCCGGGCCGCAGCGCGCCCAGGCGCCGGGGCGCCCGTGGCTGATGGCGCCTGGCGGCTGCCGCTGCCCGATGGCGGGTCGAATCGGGCAGGCTGAAGTCCGGAATTATTCCAACAACTGGAATTAAGAGATGCCAATTTAGAGCATTCTGTACATTCATCGACTGAATTAATCTGCGGAAACGGAGCGGGAAACAACCCGCCCTTCCTCGGAGATCTGTCCATGAAGCTCTATCACCACCCCCTTTCCGGCCACGCGCATCGCGCGCGCCTGTTCGTTGCATTGCTCGGCTTGCCCCACGAACTCGTCGAAGTCGACCTGGCGTCTGGCGCGCACAAGCAGCCCGGGTTTCTGGCGCTAAATGCGTTCGGCCAGGTGCCCGTGCTGGACGACAACGGTATCGTCATCGCCGATTCGAACGCGATCCTGGTCTACCTGGCCAAGAAGGCGGGCCGCAGCGATTGGCTGCCCGACGATCCGCAGGGCGCGGCGGCCGTGCAGCGCTGGCTGTCGGTGGCGGCAGGCGAGCTAGCGTACGGCCCCGCGGCGGCCCGGCTGATCACGGTGTTCGGCGCGAAATACAACCCCGACGAAGTCATCGCGCGGGCGCACGCCATCCTGGCCAAGCTCGAACACCACCTGGCCGGCCGCGATTGGCTGGTCGGCGCCGGCCCGACAATCGCCGATGTCGCGATCTACAGCTATGTGGCGCGAGCCCCTGAAGGAAACGTCGACCTCTCGGGCTACCCGTCCGTGAACGCATTCTTGCGCAGAATCGAAAAGCTGCCGGGCTTCGTCTCTTTCGTCAGCACCCCTGCGGGCCTGGCGAACTGACGCCGCGCCCGGGCGCGCGGCACGGCGCGACCGCATGCAAACTGTAAAGGACCTAGAGATGGCCGGGAAACTGTCGAAGCTGCCGACCTGGCACGAGGGCGAGAAGTTCATGCAGGACAAGGTCGGCGTCGCCGAGCGCATGGAGGCTGTCGGCCAACGAGTGGTGCGCGACTATATGCCGGACCAGCATCGCGAGTTCTATGCGCAGCTGCCGTTCATCGTGCTGGGCAGTGTCGACCCCGAAGGCGATGCGTGGGCCACGATTCTTGCCGGCAAGCCCGGGTTCATGTCTGCGCCTACGCCCACGGTCCTGGACATTGCGGCGCTTGCCGATACCCGCGACCCGGCTGCCGAGGGCATGCAGGCGGCCAAGCCCATCGGGCTGCTGGGAATCGAAATGCACACGCGTCGCCGCAACCGGATGAACGGCGTGGTGGCAAGCGCGGATGGCGGCCTTCGGGTCGATGTCGACCAGAGCTTCGGAAACTGCCCACGCTATATCCAGTTGCGCGATTTTGATTTTGTCCGCGCGCCCGATGAGCCGATCAGCGCTGCGGCCGTGGAGCTGGCCGAACTCGACCCGCCCGCCCGCGCCATGATTCAGGCGGCGGATGCGTTCTTTGTGGCCTCTTATGCCGACCGGCAGGATCGCCGCCAGGTCGATGTGTCGCACCGCGGCGGCAGGGCGGGTTTTGTGCGTGTCGCTGAAGACGGCACGCTTACCATTCCCGATTTCGACGGCAATCTTTTTTTCGCGACCCTGGGCAACATCGTGCTCAATGGCAAGGCGGGTCTCGTCTTCGTCGATTACGAAAAAGGCGACCTGCTGCAGATGACCGGCGATGCGGAACTGGTTCTGGAATCCCCGGAAATTGCCGCTTTCCAGGGTGCGGAGCGCCTGTGGACGTTCCGTGCGCGCCGCATCGTGCGCCGGGCGGGTGCCTTGGCGCTGCGATGGAAGTTCCGGCAGGATGGCTGGTCGCCCAGTTCCTTGATGACGGGCGATTGGACGCAGGCGGCTGCCCGTGTCCGGGCGAGCGAGCTGGCCACACGCTGGCGGCCTTTCAAAGTTGCCAGGGTCGTCGACGAGAGCGCATCTATCCGGTCGTTTCATCTACAGCCGGCCGACGGCCTGGGCCTGCTTGGGCATCAGGCGGGCCAGCACCTGCCTATCCGTGTGCCGCTGCCGGGCGTGCAGGCGCCCGTCATTCGAACCTATACCTTGCCCGTCGCACCTTCCGATGGCGTCTACCGCATCAGTGTGAAGCGCGACGGGGCGGTTTCCCGGTATTTGCACGACAGTGTCCAGGTGGGCGATACGATCGAGGCGCGCACGCCGGCTGGCGGCTTCACCATGGACCCGCGCGAAACGCGGCCCGCCGTGCTGCTTGCCGGCGGGGTGGGAATCACGCCGCTGCTGGCCATGTTGCGGCATGTCGTGTACGAAGGGCTGCGCAAGCAGCGGGTCCGGCCGACGGTTCTTTTTCATGCCGCGCGATCCAGGCTGGACCGTCCGTTCGATAAGGAGCTGTCCGAGCTGGTAGCCGCGGCACAAGGGGCAGTCAGGCTGGTGCGGGTGCTCAGCGACGTAGCGGGCGCTGAAGCCGGCGTGGATTACGACGCGGCGGGCCGCATCGACATGGCGCTACTCGGCCGTTTCCTGCCGTTCGGCGATTATGACTTCTACCTGTGTGGGCCGCCTTTGTTCGCGCAGGCACTGTACGACGGCCTGCGCGGCTACGGCATTGCCGATAGCCGTATCCATGCCGAAGCGTTCGGGCCATCGTCGCTGCAGCGCAAGACAGATGCCGGCGCGGCGGTACCAGTGCGCCGGCCCCCGTCGAACCAGCCGGTGCCTGTGGCTTTCGTCGGCTCGCTAAAAGAGGCACACTGGACGCCGGACTCGGGCACCTTGCTCGAGCTGGCGGAAGCCCGTGGCCTGGAACCCGAGTTCAGTTGCCGTGCAGGCAGTTGCGGAACCTGCCGGACCAAGCTGCTCAAGGGCTGCGTTACCTACGTCAAAGCGCCAACCGCAGCGGTGGCCGACGACGAAGTACTGATCTGCTGCGCCGTTCCCGCCCAGGGCGCGTCGGGCGAAGAAAATCGCGTCCACCTCGCGCTGTGACGCCAACAGCCATCCCGCCTCAAAGAAAACCAAATGCGGCTTGAGCCATTTTGGCTTTGAGCCAGGCCTGTTCATCCGCATAATAGGCAAGGCGAGCCGGAACGGGAGACAGAAGCGTGGATCGTTGGCAGGCAATGCGGATCTTCATCAAGGTCGCGGAAACAGAAAGCTTTGCCGAATCGGCCCGTCAGTTGCACATGAGCGCGCCGGCGGTAACGCGGGCGATCGCCGCACTCGAATCACTGATCGGCGCACGGCTTTTTGTCCGCACGACCCGTTCGGTGAAGTTGACCGAGCCGGGCAGCCGTTACCTGGGCGACTGCCGGCGCATCCTGTCGGACCTGGCCGAGGCGGAAGCCGCGGCAGCCGGCTCTTATACCGCCCCATCGGGCACGCTGGCCGTTACGGCCTCGGCTTTGTTCGGCCAGATGTACGTCCTGCCCGTTCTGCACGAGTTCTTGCAGCGCCATCCCGCGGTGAACGGCAGGATCCTGTTCGTGGACAGGCAGGTAAACCTTATCGAAGAGGGCATCGACGTCGCCATTCGCATCGGCCGCCTGCCGGATTCTGGCTTTTCGGCCATCAAGGTGGGCTCGGTACGGCGCGTCGTGTGCGGGGCTCCGGCCTACTTCAAGAAGCATGGGGTTCCCGATACGCCCGCCGACCTGAAGCACCATCGCATTACCGCGTCTACCGGCGCATGGGTGTCGCCGGAATGGCGGTTTGCCGGCGACCAGAGGGTCACGATCCACAATTGGCTGCAATCCAACACCAACGAGGCGGCAATTGCGACCGCGGTGGCCGGTTTGGCCCTGACCCGGGTGCTTCAGTACCAGATCGGCCCGGCTTTGAGTGAAGGCAAATTGCAGATCGTGCTTGCCGGCCACGAGGAACCGCCCTTGCCGATTCACGTGCTTTATGCCGAGGGGCGCCAGGCCCCCGCGAAAGTCAGGGCCTTTGTCGATTTGGCCGTGGCGCGTTTGCGTGCAAAATAGCGGCCTTTCAAAGGAAACCACTATCTTGCCAGAACCCCGCATCCGCCGCGCCGCCGGCATGCCCAGCGCAGATGTGTCCACGCCCAGCGGGCTGCGGCGCACCTTGGCCGCCCGCCACTTGTCCATGATTGCCGTGGGGGGCTCCATCGGCACCGGCCTGTTCGTGGCCTCGGGCAATACCATCGCGCAGGCCGGGCCTGGCGGGGCCTTGCTGGGTTATGCCCTGATCGGCCTGATGGTCTATTTCCTGATGACCAGCCTGGGCGAACTGGCCGCCGCCATGCCGGTGGCCGGCTCTTTTGCCACCTATGGCTCGCGCTATGTCGAGCCGGGGTTCGGCTTCGCGCTGGGCTGGAACTATTGGTACAACTGGGCCGTGACCGTGGCCGTCGATCTGGTGGCGGCGCAGCTGGTCATGGCCTACTGGTTTCCCGACGTGCCGGGCGTGTACTGGAGCGCGCTGTTCCTGGCCATAACCTTTGGCCTGAACGCATTATCGGCGCGCGGTTTCGGCGAGGCGGAATTCTGGTTCGCCCTGATCAAGGTAATAGCGGTGGTGGTCTTCATCGGCCTGGGCGTGTTGATGCTGCTGGGCATTATCCGCGGGGGCGAGACCGGCGGCTGGCAGAACTGGACGCTGGGTGACGCACCATTCGCCGGCGGGTTCGGGGCGATGATAGGCGTCGCCATGGTGGTGGGTTTCTCTTTCCAGGGTACCGAGCTGATCGGTATCGCCGCAGGGGAATCGAAAGACCCGGCGCGCAATATCCCGCGCGCGGTACGCCAGGTGTTCTGGCGCATACTGCTTTTCTATGTGCTGGCCATCGCCGTGATCGGCCTGCTTATTCCCTATACCGATCCGCAGCTGCTGCGCAACGACGTTACCGACATCAGCGTCAGCCCCTTCGCACTGATCTTCGACCGGGCCGGCCTGCTGGCGGCCGCGTCGGTGATGAACGCCGTGGTACTGACTTCGGTGCTGTCGGCCGGCAATTCCGGCATGTACGCCGCTACGCGCATGCTTTATGCGTTGGCGCGCGAAGGCAAGGCGCCGGCCGTTTTCGGCCGGGTGTCGGCCAACGGGGTGCCGGTACTGGCGCTGCTGGCCACCACGGCGCTGGCCGCGCTGTGCTTTCTGTCTTTCGTGTTCAGCCCCAATGAAGTCTATATCTGGCTGCTGAATACATCGGGCATGACGGGTTTCATAGCCTGGTTGGGCATCGCCATCAGCCACTACCGTTTCCGCCGCGGCTACGTGGCGCAGGGCGGCCAGCTGGCCGATCTGCCCTATGTATCGCCGTTCTTTCCCTTCGGGCCGATCTTCGCCTTCGTGCTGTGCCTGGCCATTACGCTGGGCCAGAACTACCAGGCTTTCCTGCAAGACCGTATCGACTGGGTGGGCGCCGGGGCAACCTATGTGGGCATCCCTTTGTTTCTGCTGATCTGGGCCGGCTATCGTTTGGCGCGGGGTTCGCGTTTCGTGCGCTACCCGGACATGACGTTTCCGCTCATCTTCCAACCCGCCCGTCCATCCAGACTGACCCCTACGTCATGAAACGCATCGAGGGTACTGCGATGCCCCACACTGACCACCATGCACTCGGGTAGCTGCGTGCGCAGCAAGCCATATAACGCGTGTTCCAGCCCTTCGTCGGTGGCGGATGTGGCTTCATCCATGAACACGATGGCCGGCCGGTTGAACAGCACCCGTGCAAAAGCCAGGCGCTGCTGTTCGCCCAAAGACAAGATGCGCGACCAGTCGCCCGCCTGGTCCAGTGCGCCGGCCAAGTGGCCCAGTTGGGTCTGTTGCAGCACTTCTTGCAAGCGGGCATCGTCGGCCGGCGTGGCCGTGGCGGGGTAGGCGATGGCGGTGCGCAGGTCGCCCAAAGGCAGATAGGGCCGCTGCGACAGGAACAAGGCCTGCGCGCCTACCGGGCGCCGCACCAGCCCCTGTGCATACGGCCATAATCCGGCCAGGGCGCGCAGCAGGGTAGTCTTGCCGCTACCCGACGGGCCCTTGATCAGCATGGCTTGCCCGGGCGCCAGTTGCAGATGCAAGTCTTGCAGCAGGGCCCGGCCGTCGGGCCGTTGCACGGCCATGCCCTGTATGCGCAAGCCATCGGGCAGGGTGTCGATGTCGACGCCAGGCAGGTCGCGCGCCCGCCGGTTGGCATCCTGGAATCCATCCAGGCGCGTCAAGGTGGCACGGTACTGGGCGAACGCGTCGTACGAAGTGCGAAAGAACGACAGCGAATCCTGCACCTGCCCGAAGGCCTGCGAGGTTTGCATTACATCGCCCAGCTTGATGGCGCCACTGAAAAAGCGCGGCGCCTGCAGCATGAAGGGAAACACGACCGCCACCTGGCTGATGGCCAGGTTCAGGCCATCGAACTTCAAGGTACGGCGTATCAGTGCCCACAGGTTGGCGATGTACGCGGCGAAGCGCGCCCCCAGGGTTTGCCGTTCGACATGCGCGCCTTGGTAGAAGGCGATGTTCTCGGCGTTTTCGCGCAGGCGTACCAGCGCATAGCGGAAGTTGGCCGTCAGTAGTTCGGCAAGGAAGTTCAGGCGGATCAATGGCCGCCCCACCTTGAAGGCCAGCAGTGTGGCCAGGATCACGTACAGATAAACCAGCAGCACCATGGCGCGCGGGACTTCCAGGCTGCCCAGCTGCAAGGGGCCCGACAAGTTCCAAAGTATGGCGGTGAATTCCACCAGCGACACGATGGCGCTGACCGCGCCCAGCGCCAGCGTGCGCGACCCGGTAACGAAGGCCGCGATGTCCAGTTCAATGCGCTGGTCGGGGTTGTCGATGGGCTGGTCCAGGAACTGGCCACGGTAATAGGCGTCGCCCGCCAGCCAATCTTGCGTCAGGCGCGAGTTCAGCCAGGTGCGCCAGTCGATCTCGAATGCCTGGCCCACGTAATAGTCGATCAGGGCCCGCGCCACGTGCACGGTGGCCAGAATGCCGAATACGCCCAGCATGGCCCAGAAAGCAGTCTGGTTCAGCGCCTGCAGGGCGTTGTAGAAGCCGTTGTACCAGTACGAGAACAGCACCGTCATGCGCACCGCGGCCAGCGTCAGCAGCAATTGCAGCGCCACGCTGGCCAGTGGGCGCCAGCTGCGGCGGGGCGACAGGTAGGGCCAGGCCAGGCGCCAGAACTGGCGCCCCCAGCCGGTAAATCGGGCCAGTGCCCAGGCTACGGCCGCCGAGGCGCTACCGGCGATGACGAAGCTGCCCAGCAGCCATAACAGGCTGCTGCCAAGTTGCTGATGCCAGTCCAGGTTCATGAAGTGCGGCGTGTGTTGTTCTTCTGTGGATTAGATGCCGCACCCACGAATAGTTCCCGCTATTGGCTGTGCGCGGCCCGCGCGGCCCGCCAGAATGCCTCGGCCGCCGGGGCCAGCGCGGCATCGGGGCGGAACAGGCGGATGTCGGTGGCCAGGCGCCATGATGCGTCGCCCGCTTCCACCAGGCGCTTGTCGCGCAATTCAGCCTCGACCAGGCTCAGCGGCAGCCAGGCCACGCCGCGTCCGTCCAGCGCCATGCTTTTCAGCACGGCGGCCAGGTGGGCGGTGAATACGGGTTCGACCCGGGCCTGCTGCAAGGCTGGCCCGAGCAGGGCGCGCACCAGGCGGCCCAGGCCGGATTCGGCGCTGTAGGCCAGCATGGGCACGGTCTTGCGCGCATGGGCGGACAAAGCCTGGCGCGGCCGCCCGGCGCGGTCGGGCGCGCAGACCGGCACCAGCGTATCGGTGCCGATTCTCAGCGAACGGTAAGTTGGCGCATCCAGGCGGCCGGGCGCCTGCGCATGGGTATGGCACAGCAGGAACTGCACCCGGCCCTGCTGCATCCAGGCCTCGCATTGCTGCAGCATGTCGGACACCAGCTGTATCGGCCCGATGGCCGCGCGCGATTCCAGGCCGCGCAGCCATTGCGGCAGGAAGGTCAGCGACAAGGCATGGGTGGCGGCAAAGCGCAGCGTGGCGGCGCCGGCGGCGGCCACGGCACGGGCCTCGTCGGGTACGCGCGCGACGCGCCCCAGAATTTCCTGCGCCGTGGTGCGAAACCAGTCGCCGGTTTCCGTCAGGGACACGGGGTGCGTGGTGCGGTCGAACAGCGTCACGCCCAGCCAGTCTTCCAGGGCGCGGATGCGGCGGCTGAATGCCGGTTGCGTCATGTGGCGCTCTTGCGCGGCGCGCGAGAAATTGCCGCTGGCGGCCAGCGCCAGGAAGTCTTCCAGCCAGGACAGGTTCATGAGCGATGCCTACAAAGCATGAAAGCAGAGAAAAACGGCATTGGGCAAGCCCGCCGCACGGCCCCGATAATACGCTGCATCATCCGCCGCCCGTCGGCGCCGCTTTCTACCGGAGCTTGCCTCATGAAGATCGTCGACATCCGCGAATCGACCCGCCCCATCAAATCCAATATCCGCAACGCGTACATCGATTTTTCCAAGATGACGCTCAGCCTGGTCGCGGTGGTGACCGACGTGGTGCGCGACGGCAAGCCGGTGGTGGGCTACGGCTTCAATTCAAATGGCCGCTATGGCCAGGGCGGCCTGATCCGCGACCGCTTCGCGCCGCGCATCCTGGAAGCCGATCCGGCCAGCCTGCGCGACGGCACGCGCGACAACCTGGACGCGCACAAGATCTGGGCCACCATGATGACCAACGAGAAACCCGGTGGCCATGGCGAGCGATCGGTGGCCGTGGGCACCATCGATATGGCGGTGTGGGATGCGGTGGCAAAGATAGAAGGTCAGCCGCTGTACCAACTGCTGGCCGAACGCTACGGCAATGGCCGCCCCAACCGCGATGTGTTCGTATACGCAGCAGGGGGCTACTACTGGCCGGGCCAGGGGCTCGACGGGCTGCGCCGCGAAATGCAAAGCTACCTGGATCGCGGATACTCGGTGGTGAAAAAGAAAATCGGCGGCGCATCGCTGGCAGAAGATTGTGAGCGTATCGAGGCGGTGCTGAAACTGCTGGGTCCCGGCCAGCGTCTGGCGGTGGATGCGAACGGCCGCTTCGATTTGAAGACG
>DASPIV010000606.1:0-5107 GCA_035628955.1 Bordetella sp. | reverse complement strand
GCGCCGCCTGCAGCCCGCCCTGCGCGCCGTGGACCGCGGCATCGAACCGGCCGCGCGCCAGATCCAGCGCCGCCGCGTCACCGAACTGCTGAAGGTGCCGCCGTTGCGGCGCATCCTGATGGTGAACACCATCCTGTCAGGGGCCTGGGATACGCATTTGTTCGTGGTACCCCTGTTCGGCGTGGCCATCGGCCTGTCGGCCACCACGATCGGCAGCATACTGGCCGCCTTCGCGCTGGGAACTTTCCTTATCCGACTGGCTTTGCCCCTGATCCAGACGCGCGTGCGCTCATGGACGCTGGTACGCACCGCCATGGCGATCACCGTCGTCGATTTCATGATTTATCCCCTGTTCGCCGACGTAGGCACCTTGATAGGGCTGTCTTTCATCCTGGGGCTGGCGCTGGGCTGTTGCCAGCCCAGCATGCTGTCGCTGCTGCACCAGCACACGCCGCCCGGCCGCGCCGCCGAGGCGGTGGGCCTGCGCATGGCGTTCATCAACGCCTCGCAGGTTTCGCTGCCGTTGACCTTCGGCGCGCTGGGTGCGGTAATTGGTATCGCCCCCCTGTTCTGGGCCTATGCCCTGGCGCTCAGCGCCGGCGGCTGGGCCAACCGCCACCCGCCGAAAGAAGCCGAGACGCCCGCGCCGTGAATCCGCCGCCCTCCGACTTGTCCGCCGTACCTTTTCGCCTCTGGACGCCCGAAGAACGGCGCGCCTCGCTCGATGACGCCCTGAAACACTGGCGCCAGGGCGAGGATGTCTGGGTCTACGGCTACGGCTCGCTGATCTGGCGGCCCGAGTTCGACTACCAGGAACGTCGCCTGGCCACCCTGCGCGGCCACCATCGCGCCCTGTGCCTGTGGTCGCGGGTGAACCGCGGCACGCCGGAATGCCCGGGACTGGTGTTCGGCCTGGACCGCGGCGGCTCGTGCCGCGGCGTGGTGTACCGGCTGTCCGGGCATGCCGTGCCCGATTTCTTCCCCGCGCTGTGGGAACGCGAAATGTCCACGGGAGCCTACCTGCCGCGCTGGATTACCTGCGTTACCGACGACGGCCCCGTAAGCGCCCTGGTATTCGTGATGAACCGCGACAACCCCGCATACATACGCGCCTTGCCCGAAGCCGAGCTGCTGGCCATCGTGCGCCGGGCCTCGGGGCGCTACGGGCGCTGCACCGAATACGTCATGCAGACGGCGCACGCGCTGCGGGCCGCCGGCATCCACGACGCCCGGCTCGACCGCATTGCCCGGCGCCTGGAAGAGCAGGCCGAGCCCCTGCCCGGCAGTTGAGCCCTGCCCGCCCGGCGGCAAGCCAGGCCGGCCCACCCCTTCGGGCAAGCCGGGTATCGCCAATGATGGCGGGCGATGGCGGTAAACTCCCAGGTGACCCATCCTCTATTTCGCATCGGTATTCCCAGCCTTCCATGTCCGTTTCCGCCCTGCGCCAAAGCTACGAAAAAAGCACCTTGCTCGAAGACACGGCGGCCGCCTCGCCCTTCGACCAGTTCCAGTTGTGGTTCGATCAGGCCCTGGCCGCGCAGGTACCCGAACCCAACGCCATGACGCTGGCCACGGTCGACGCCGCCGGCCAGCCGTCGGCCCGTATCGTGCTCATCAAGGGCTACGACGAGCGGGGCTTCGTGTTCTACACCAACTACGAATCGCGCAAGGGCCACGACCTGCTCGTCAATCCGCGCGCCGGCCTGCTGTTTTTCTGGCAGCCGCTCGAACGGCAGGTGCGTATCGAGGGCCGCGTGGAAAAGGCCACCAGCGAAGAATCGGACACCTACTACCACAGCCGCCCGCTGGGTTCGCGCATCGGGGCCTGGGCTTCGCAGCAAAGCCTGCCGGTGACCCGCGCCGAACTCGAAGCGCGCGAACAGGCGGTGCGCGCCCAATATGGCGAACAGCCGCCGCGTCCGCCGCATTGGGGCGGCTACCGGCTGGTGCCGACACTATTCGAGTTCTGGCAGGGGCGCCCGTCGCGCTTGCACGACCGCTTGCGCTACTTGCCCGACGGCCACGGCGGCTGGGCCATCGACCGGCTCTCGCCCTGAGCCGCCGCCCTCTGCCCGCCCAGGCCTGCATGCTCGATACCGCACCCGACTTCGACGCGCGTTTTTTCCGCACCGCCCTGGGACGCTTCGCCACCGGTGTCACCGTGGTTACCACGGCCGCGCCTGACGGCGCGCCCATCGGCCTGACGGTCAGTTCGTTCAATTCCGTGTCGCTGGATCCACCGCTGGTGCTCTGGAGCCTGTCGCGCGGGTCGGCCTCGCTCGACATCTTCGAACAGTGCGAACGCTACGTGGTCAACGTGTTGTCCGCCGAGCAGATCGCGCTGGCACGCCGCTTCGCCCAGGGCCATACCCGCGAGCGCTTCAATGGCGTGCCGCGGGTACGCGCACCGGGCGGTACGCCCATGCTCGATGCGGATTGCGCGGCATGGTTCGAATGCCGCAACCGCAGCCGCTATGCCGAGGGCGACCACCTCATCATGGTGGGCCAGGTGGAACGCTGCGGCCACAGCGCCAAGGCGCCGCTGGTGTTCCACGCGGGCGGGTTCGACCTGACGCCCGCCCACAAGCATTCCGAATGAATCCGATTTCATCATGAGTACTGACATCGACTGCATCGTCGTCGGCGCCGGCGTGGTTGGCCTGGCCGTGGCGCGCGCGCTGGCATTGGCGGGCCGCGAAGTATTGGTGGCCGAAGCCAGCGAAGCCATCGGCACCGGCGCCAGCTCGCGCAATTCCGAAGTGATCCACGCCGGCATCTATTACCCGGCCGGCAGCCTGAAGGCCCGCTTGTGCGTGCGCGGCAAGCACTTGCTGTATGACTACTGCCGCGCGCGCGGCGTTGCGCACCAGCGGCTGGGCAAGCTGATCGTGGCCACCAGCGCCGGCGAAGCGCGCCAGCTCGACGACATCGCGGCGCGGGCGCGCGCCAATGGCGTGGACGACATGCGCCGCATCGATGCCGGCGAGGCCAGCGCGCTCGAACCGGCGCTGCGCTGCACGGCGGCGCTGCTGTCGCCATCCACCGGCATCGTCGACAGCCATGCCCTGATGCTGGCCTACCAGGGCGACGCCGAGCATGCCGGCGCGCAGTGCGTGTTCCATACTCCCATGCTGAGCGCGCGGGTACACCCCGGAGGCGGCTTCGAAATACAGTTCGGCGGCGACGAGGCCATGAGCCTGTCGTGCAATGTGCTGGTCAATGCCTCGGGCATCCATGCGCCCACGCTGGCGCGCCATATCCAGGGCCTGCCGCCAGACAGCATCCCGGCCGAATACCTGTGCAAGGGCAGTTACTTCACGCTGGCGGGGCGTGCCCCTTTCGCGCATCTGATCTACCCCGTGCCGCAGCATGCCGGCCTGGGGGTGCACTTGACGCTGGACCTGGGCGGCCAGGCCAAGTTCGGCCCCGATACCGAATGGATCGCCACGGAAGACTACACGCTGGACGCGACGCGGGCCGAGGTGTTCTATGATGCGGTGCGCACGTACTGGCCCGGCCTGCCCGATGGCGCGCTGGCGCCGGGCTATACCGGCATTCGCCCGAAAATCTCGGGGCCGCGCGAGCCGGCGGCCGATTTCGCCATTGCCGGCCCGGCTGCGCACGGCGTGCCCGGCCTGGTGAATCTGTTCGGTATCGAATCCCCCGGCCTGACCGCCAGCCTGGCCATTGCCGAAGAAACCCTGGCGCGCCTGGCGCCCTAGTTCCGTTCTCCCGCCCTATTTGCACACCATGCAGCACAACGATTACATCCTGACCCTGTCCTGCCCCGACCGCACCGGCATCGTGTACCGCGTCAGCGGCCTGTTGTTCGAACTGGGCTGCAACATTCTCGATTCACAGCAGTTCGGCGACGACGAAACCGGCCGCTTCTTCCTGCGCGTGCACTTCGACCTGCCCGGCCCCGTGGCCGAAAACGCCCTGCGCGAGCAGTTCACCGCCCTGGCAGGCGGCTACGGCATGGATTGGCAAATCCATGACGCGCATCGCAAGGCGCGCCTGCTGATCATGGTCAGCAAGCAAGGCCATTGCCTGAACGACTTGTTGTTCCGCGTGCAAAGCGGGCAATTGCATGCCGAGATCGCGGCCATTGTGTCCAACCACAATGACTATGCCGGCCTGGCGGCGTCGTATGGCATTCCGTTCCATCATTTGCCGGTCAACGCCGACACCCGGGCCGACCAGGAAAAGCAGGTGCTGGCACTGGTGGACAGCCACCAGATCGACCTGGTGGTGCTGGCCCGCTACATGCAGATCCTGTCGCCGGAAATGTGCGCCGCCCTGGCCGGCCGCGCGATCAACATCCACCACAGCTTCCTGCCCAGCTTCAAGGGCGCGCGGCCCTATCACCAGGCGCATGCGCGCGGGGTGAAGATCATCGGCGCCACGGCGCACTACGTAACGTCCGACCTGGACGAAGGCCCCATCATCGAGCAGGACATCGAGCGCGTCGACCACACCATGACCGCGCAAGACCTGACGCAAGTGGGCAGCGATGTGGAATCGCTGGTGCTGGCGCGGGCGGTGCGCAGCCACGTCGAACATCGCATCCTGCTCAATCGCAACAAGACGGTGGTGTTCCGTTAAAGGCCCGAACACCTGCATGGCCACCGCAAGGCGCTGTACACCATCGCCGGCGGCACCCTGGGCTTTACCCTGGTGATCGGCTTGTCGATGCTGGGTATCAGTGCGCTGCTGAAGGTCTGGTCACCGGCGCTGATCCTGCTGAATGGCTGGGCGGGGCGTACCTGGTCTACCTGGGTATCCAGCTATGGCGCGCGCGGCGCATCGGGTGCGCCCCTTCCTGGAGCGCGCCGGCAAGCGGTTCAATAAGGTGTGCGGTGGCTTGTTCGCGGCCATGGGGGTGGCGTTGCCTGCGATACCCCCGCACACGCAAGCGAAGATAAAAAGGGATGACGAGGCTCGATGAGCAACGATCTTTTCGCCAGGCGTCGCTCAAGAATCTCTTCATCCCGGCCAGATCAACCTGCGTTGCCAGGCACAGGCGTGTTGAGCAGCTGCTGCTCCCACAGGTACGCGATGCCGCTACCGCCGGCGTGCTGCGTGACCACTTCCGTCAGTGCGATGG
>DASPIV010000605.1:0-6322 GCA_035628955.1 Bordetella sp. | reverse complement strand
CTTGCCGTTGTCGATCAGTTGGGTGATACGGCCCTGGTTGCGGAACGGTTCGCGCGTCACCGTGGGGTAATAGACGAGCTTGTTGCGAACCACGTCGCCGAAGAACTCGTTGTTGGGCAGTTCTTTTTCGATGAAGTCGGCGTAGGCCAGTTCGCTGATCCAGCGCACCCCATGCACCAGCACGATTTTTTCGAAGCGTTCGTACACATCGGGGTCTTTGATGATGCTCATGAACGGAGCCAGGCCTGTGCCGGTACCGAACAGGAACAAGTGCTTGCCGGGCTTGAGGTCGTCGACCACCAGGGTACCCACCGGCTTGCGGCTGACGAGGATGGTGTCGCCCTCTTTCAGGTGTTGCAGGCGCGAGGTAAGCGGGCCGTTCTGCACCTTGATGCTAAGGAATTCGAGGTTTTCTTCGTAGTTGGCGCTGGCGATACTGTAGGCGCGCACCAACGGCTTGCCTTCGACTTCCAGGCCGATCATGACGAAATGGCCGTTGTGGAACCGCAAGGCCGCGTCACGCGTGGTGGTGAAGGAAAAAAGCGTATCGTTCCAGTGGCGCACGCTAAGTACGCGCTCGGTATTGAAAGCTGCCATGTCGTTGGAAAAGGTGCAACGCACCAAGTGCGCCGGGTGGAAATCCGCGCCGGGTAAAAGACGGGCGCGGGGCTCAGGGTTTTCCCTATTTTACCGCGAGTGCTTGATAACTCGTCTCATTAATCCGTAATGCTCTTATAACTCTTTGATAGAGATCACCAGACAGGCGCGCAGTCTGACATCAAGTTGAATGCCCCACGGCTTCCTGGTATTGTCGCACCTACTTGATAATCATTTTCGTTAACGGATGCGCTTGCGCCCCTGCCGGCGTGGGCCCGTGTCCGTTATGTAACGCACCGGAGCCCCCATGTCGATCCGCCTTTCCTCTTTGACGCCCCTGCTGGGCGCCCTGGCCCTGGCCAGCACTTTCGTGTCCGCCCCTGTGCTGGCCGCCGACGAGGTCAGCCTGTACACCACCCGCGAACCCAAGCTGATCCAGCCCATGCTGGATGCCTTCACCAAGGAAAGCGGCATCAAGGTCAACACCGTGTTCGTCAAGGACGGCCTGCTCGAACGCGTCAAGGCCGAAGGGGCGCAATCGCCTGCCGACGTACTGATGACCGTGGATATCGGCAACCTGATCGACCTGGTCGATGGCGGCATTACCCAGGCCATCAAGTCGGAAACCCTGAATTCGGTGATTCCCGCCAATCTGCGCGGCGCCGACGGCAAGTGGTACACCCTGTCGCTGCGCGACCGCGTGCTGTACGTGGCCAACGACGTGAAGCTTGACAGCTTCCACTATGAAGACCTGGCCGATGCCCAATGGAAGGACAAAGTCTGCATCCGTTCGGGCCAGCACCCCTACAACACAGGTCTGGTGGCGGCCATGATCGCCCATGACGGCGCCGAGGCTACCGAGCAATGGCTGCGTGGCGTCAAGGCCAACCTGGCCCGCAAGGCGGCCGGCGGCGATCGCGACGTGGCGCGCGACATTCTGGGCGGTATCTGCGATATCGGCATCGCCAACGCCTATTACGTGGGCCACATGAAGAACGCCGAGCCCGGCACCGACGCCCGCAAGTGGGGCGACGCCATCAAGGTGGTGCGCCCGACGTTCAAGAACGGCGGCGACGGCACGCATGTGAACGTCAGCGGCGCCGCGGTGGCCGCGCATGCACCCAATAAAGACAATGCCATCAAGCTGCTGGAATTCCTGGTTTCCGAGCCGGCCCAGACGCTGTACGCACGCGCCAACTACGAATATCCGATCCGGCCGGGCGTGAAGCTGGACCCCGTGGTGGCCAGTTTCGGCGAACTGAAGATCGATTCGCTGCCGGTGGCCGAAATCGCCAAGCATCGCAAGCAAGCCAGCGAACTGGTCGATAAGGTAGGCTTCGACAATTAAGCCCGTGTCGCAAGGCATCTGAAAGTGCCACAGGTGTCTGACTCCCGTAGGGTGTCAGACACCTTCTTTTCTGAGACGGTATCGCCACACTTCGGTGTCCGGCACCCTGGCGGGAGCCTGACACCTGGCCGCATTTGAAGCATGCAAACTGAAATCTTGCCCCGCCCGTGGCGGCTGCGTGGCCCTGAACGGGGTGCGGGCTGGCTGGCGGGCGCCGTGTTGATCGCGCTGGCTGTCTTGCTGCCCCTGGCGGCGCTGGGCTGGCAGGCGATGCATGCCGACCTGTCGCATTGGTCCCACCTGGCGCAATACGTGTTGCCGCAGGCCTTCGCCAACACCGCCCTGCTGCTGGCCGGCGTGGGCGTACTGGTGACACTGCTGGGCACCGGCGCGGCCTGGCTGGTGACCGCATACGAATTTCCCAGCCGCCGGGTGCTGACCTGGGCCTTGTTGCTGCCGCTGGCGGTGCCGACCTACATCATCGCGTTCGCCTACCTGGATCTGCTGCACCCCATTGGGCCCATCCAGACCGCGCTACGCACGCTGCTGGGTTACGACAGCCCGCGCCAGTTCCGCCTGCCCGACCTGCGCTCCATCTACGGCGCCATTTTTGTACTGGGCTTCGTGCTGTACCCGTATGTATACCTGAGTACCCGCGTAATGTTCATGACCCAGGCGGCCAGCCTGCTGGAAGCGGCGCGCACCCTGGGCGCCGGGCGCGTGGGCGTGTTCCTGCGCGTGGCCTTGCCGTTGGCGCGGCCGGCCATCGCGGTGGGCGCCAGCCTGGCCTTGCTGGAAACGCTGAACGACATCGGCGCTTCGGAGTTCCTGGGCGTGCAGACCCTGACTGTATCGGTCTACACCACGTGGATTACGCGATCCGACCTGGCCAGCGCGGCGCAAATCGCGCTGACCATGCTGGCCATCGTGGTCGGGCTGATCCTGCTGGAACGGCATGGCCGCAAGCGCCAGCGCTATGCCAATACGCAGCGCATGCGCCCCATGCAGGCCCGCCGGCTGCATGGCGCGGCCGCCTGGGCTGCCGTGGTGCTGGGCTGGATCCCGGTGCTGCTGGGGTTCGTCGCGCCGGCCTGCTACTTGATCGTCGAGACCTACAAGCGCCTGCATCTGGTGGGCGGCGTTTCCGGCCAACTGATCAATGGGTTGTCCAATACGCTGATCGTGGCCTTTACCGCCACGATTGCGACCCTGGGCTGCGGCCTGGTGGTGGCGTGGGCGGGCCGTACGCTGCGCGAAAGCGCGCGGTTCAACCCGGGGCGCATCTGCGCCCGTATCGCGAGTTTGGGGTACGCCGTGCCCGGCACCGTGCTGGCCATCGGCCTGCTGGTGCCTTTTACCTGGATCGACCGGCAGCTGGGTTCGGTGTTCGGGTTCCAGGGCTTGCTGCTGATGGGCTCGATGGGCGCGCTGGTGTGCGCCTACACCATGCGGTTCCTGGCGGTATCGGTGGGCGGCATCGAGGCCGGCCTGGCGCGTATCCCGCCGTCGCTGGAACAAGCCTCGCGGCTGCTGGGCGAAAGCGCCAGCGGCACTCTGCGCCGGGTACACCTGCCCTTGCTGCATCCGGCGCTGGCCGCCGGCGCCTTGCTGGTGTTTGTCGACGCCATGAAAGAACTGCCCGCCACCCTGCTGCTGCGGCCGCTGAATTTCGAAACGCTGGCTACCTGGCTGTATGCCGAAGCCGCGCGCGGCACCTATGAAGAAGGCGCCGTGGCGGCTCTGGCCATCGTGCTGGCCGGCCTGCTGCCGGTGATCCTGCTGGCACGCACCAATCTGAAGATGGGACATTGACATCGTGCCCGACCTGCTTGAACTAGACCGCATCCACCTGGCCTATGACACGCCGCAAGGCCTGCGTCCGGTGGTACAAGACCTGTCGCTGGCGCTGCCGGCGGGCCACATCGGCTGCCTGCTGGGCGAGTCCGGCTGCGGCAAAACCACCATCCTGCGCGCCATCGCCGGCTTCGAGCCGGTGCGCGCCGGGCACATAGCCCTGGACGGCACCGTGATCTCGTCACCCGCCGTCCAGCTGGCGCCCGAACTGCGCCGCGTGGGCATGATGTTTCAGGACTACGCCCTGTTTCCGCACCTGACCGCGGCACAGAACGTGGCCTTCGGCCTGCGCAAGCTGGGCAAGGCCGAACGCGCGGCCCGGGTGCGCGCGATGCTGGACATGGTGGGCCTGGCGGCGTCGGCCGACAACTACCCGCACGAGATATCCGGCGGCCAGCAGCAGCGCGTGGCGCTGGCGCGCGCGCTGGCGCCGTCGCCCGACCTGCTGCTGCTGGACGAGCCGTTTTCCAACCTGGACGTGGATACCCGCGAACGCCTGGCTTTCGAGGTGCGCGATATTCTCAAATCGACCGGGCATACGGCCATCCTGGTCACGCACAACCAGGCCGAGGCCTTTGCCATCGCCGACCGCATCGGCGTAATGAGCGATGGCAAGATCGTGCAGTGGGATACTCCCTATAACCTGCACCACCATCCTGCCGACGGCTTCGTGCGCGACTTCGTGCGGCGCGAGACCCTGGTGGCGCAGCGCCAGCAGGCCTACGCGCGCGGCATGTAGTCAGGCCCGGGGCGGGGGCAGCGGAATGTATTCCGTCTCGTCGCCCGGCACGACCTGGTTGAAGCGGTCGCGTTGCCAGTCTTGCTTGGCCTGCTCGATACGCTCTTTGCTGCTGGACACGAAGTTCCACCAGACAAAGCGCGGCCCGTCCAGGGGTTCACCCCCCAGTATGGCGAAGCGGGCGGCCTCGAGCGCGCGCACCGTGACCGGCTGGCCGGCGGTAAACACCAGCAATTGCCCCGGCTGGTAGGCCTGGCCGTCGATCTCGACGGCGCCGCTGCTCAGGTACGCGGCCCGTTCTTCGTGTTCGGCGGGCACTACCAGCGTGGCACCGGGCTGCAGTGCGATGTCGCCGAAAAACAGCGGCGACAGGGTTTGCACGGCCGAATTCTGGCCGAACAGCGAGCCGGCCACCACTTGTGCACGCACGCCTTCGCCTTCGATCACCGGCTGGGCGTCCAGCCCATAATGCACGAAGCCCGGGTCGGTTTCTTCGTGGCGGCTGGGCAGGCCCACCCACAGCTGCAGCCCCGACAAGCGGTGACCGGTATCGCGCTGCAAGGCGGGGGTGCGTTCGGAATGCACAATGCCGCGCCCCGCCGTCATCCAGTTAAGTTCGCCGGGGCGGATCTCCTGGGTATTACCGGCGCTGTCTCGATGCATCATCGCACCTTCGTACAGGTAAGTGACGGTCGACAGGCCGATATGGGGATGCGGGCGTACATCGAGGCCGCTGCCGGGCTCGAACATGGCTGGCCCCATATTGTCCAGGAATACAAATGGCCCGACGGTACGCCGCTGGGCCGAGGGCAACGCCCGGCGGACCTGCAGGCCACCGCCCAGGTCGCTGCTGCGAGGAACAATCAGTGTTTCGATGGCGGACATGGAATTCTCCTTTATATAAGCCCTGCAGGGCCCCGGACTACATTGTTGCGATGTGGTGAGTCTGGTTTACCAGAGCCGGGCTTCGCCACGCGTCGTCAGACCCTGCCAGATGTCCGGCTGCCGCAAGGGGTCAGACGTCCAAAACGTTGACACTATCTGCCCACCTCGGTGTCTGACACCCTTGCGGGAGTCAGACACCTGGCTGCCTGGCTGGGTCTGTGCCGTGACAACCAAGATACTGCTTATGGCAGATCGAAGACCAGCACGTCGGCCTGTACGCCATCGCTGAGCCGCACGGCGGCTTCATCGGTCAGGGCCACCGCATCGCCGGCCGACAAAGCCTGGCCATTGACGCTGACCCGGCCCCGCGCCACGTGTACCCAGGCGCGGCGCCCCGCCGCCAGCGGCAGCTCGGCATGCTCGGCACCGTCGAACAGGCCCACATACAGCCGCGCGTCCTGGTGGATGCGCATCGACCCATCGGCACCATCGGGCGACACTACCTGGCGCAGGCGCCCGCGCTTTTCCGCTTCAGGCACGCGCTGCTCTTCGTATTCGGGCACGATGCCCGTTACATCGGGCTCGATCCAGATCTGCAGCAAATGGGTCTGCTGGTCCTCCAGCGGGTTGAATTCAGAGTGCATCACCCCGCGTCCCGCGCTCATGCGCTGCACATCGCCCGGACGGATGGTCGAGCCGCTGCCCATGCTGTCTTTGTGGGCAACGGCGCCATCGAGCACATAGGTAATGATTTCCATGTCGCGATGCCCGTGCGTGCCAAAGCCGCGGCCGGCCGCGATACGGTCGTCGTTGATCACGCGCAGCGGGCCAAAGCCCATGTGTGCGGGGTCGTAGTAGTTGGCAAAAGAAAAGGTGTGATAGCTATCCAGCCAGCCGTG
>DASPIV010000604.1:0-3208 GCA_035628955.1 Bordetella sp. | reverse complement strand
ATCGCATTCCGAAAATCTGGACGACCAGCATCGGGCGGTCGCGCTGAACCAGCCACTGGGTTCGTCGTGGCTATATCACGCGGAAGACCATCTTCGCATCGTCGAACGGTTCGGACGGTTTCCGCACCGCAATCCTTTGCTGGGACGCGAGACCACACCGGAAGAACAAGCGTTCCTGGCCGAAGGGGGCTTTGCCGGCTAAGGTTTCGCGCCTGGGGTCGTCAAGGCCCAACCGTTGGCCGGCGCGCCTTCCAGGCGGCATAGGCCTGCGGCAGTCCAGCATGGCGGACCGCCCTGGTCACCGGCCTGGAAATCGTCACGCCACGGTGTCCTGTGCCTCGCGGCGCAGCAGTTCGCGCTTGCGTTCCACGCCCCACCGGTAGCCTGATATATCCCCATCGCGCCTGACAATGCGGTGGCAAGGAATCGCCACGGCCAGGAGATTGGCGCCGCACGCCTGGGCGACTGCCCGCACCGCCTTGGGCGCACCGATGCGGTGCGCGATGTCGGCGTAGCTGGCTGTTTTCCCCGGGGGAATATCACGCAGCGCCTGCCACACACGCTGCTGGAAGGCCGTACCGCGCACATCAAGGGGCAGGTTCAGCCCCAGCGCCGGCGCCTCGACGAATCCCACCACCTGGGCTACCAATCGCTCAAAAGCAGGGTCTGCGCCATTGAGCCGGGCATGAGGGAAGCGGTCTTGCAGGCTGCGTACCAAGGCATCGGGGTCGTCTCCCAGTGAAATGGCGCAAAGCCCACGCTGGCTGCTTGCCACCAGAATGGCGCCCAATGCACATTCGGCCACGGCAAAACGGATATCGGCATTGTGCCCACCGGCCTTGTAATCGCGTGGCCGCATGCCCAGCAGGCTGTCCGAAGCTTCATAGAAGCGGCTATTGGAATTGAAACCCGCGTCATAGATCGCCTGCGTGACCGTATCCGACACGCTGAGCTCGGCGCGCAGGCGCTGGGCCCGGTGGGCATTGGCGTAGGCTTTGGGCGTCAATCCGGTTTCGGCCTTGAACAGGCGATGGAAATGAAAGGCGCTGAGACCAGCTTGCGCAGCCAGCGCTTCAAGGCTGGGCGGACTTTCCGAAGATTCTATGAAGCGGCAAGCCTGTTCCACCAGCACCGCATGGCGCGCAGCGACCACGCTGCGGTCGGCCGCGGCGCGTCGGCTGGGCCGGTAGCCGGCTGCCTCGGCGGCCTGCGGTGTGTCGAAGAACTGCACATTCTCGCGCCGCGGCAGGCGCGAGGCGCTGCTGGGCCGGCAGTACACCCCTGTGGTACGTACGGCGTAGACGAAATGGCTGTCTGCGGCCACATCCCGGTTACATATCGCCCGCCAGCGGGCCTGGTCGGTCGTATAGTCGTCGGCACTGGTCAAAGACGTATCCATGGGGTACGGATCCAAAAGGCACGAACACACTGTAGAACAGAATTTCAACGCAAGGACTCTGCTTCTTGCGCTGAAATTCAGCCATGGAAGTAAGCACTCACCCCGACAAATTGTGCTCCAATCCCGGCGCACCCGGCCTGTGGATAACCTCCAAGTAGCGCAGCTGTGCACAGCATGTGGACGCCGGGTGAACAAACCCCGTTTCGAACCCGGCCGCAAAAGTTGTTCAACTTGGTCCTACGCTCCAAACAGAAGTCCTGCACAGCCAAAAACCGCTGCAAGCAGCTGAAAATATTGCAGTTTTTTGAGTTGATGCAGTTGTCCACAGGCCTTATTAATCATTAGTCTTTATATATAGAAGAAGAGAAGAGAAAAAACAGTCATGCCCTACCGCCACGCGCCAATGCAAGAATCCACCCCATGCGTATCCTGCTCATAGAAGACGAAGCCGAGTTGGCCAGATGGCTGTCGCGCAGCCTGGCCCGCCATGCCGGTTTCGTGGTGGAATGGGCCGATGACGGGCTGTTGGCCGAAAGGCGCCTGGCCGTCGAAGAATTCGATGCCGTCATCCTGGACGTGGGCCTGCCTGGCATGGATGGCCATACTTTGCTGTCGAAGATCCGCGCCCGTGACGACCGTACGCCGGTACTGGTGCTTACTGCTCGCGATTCGCTGGCTGAACGCGTGGGTACGCTGCACGAAGGCGCCGATGATTTCCTGCCCAAGCCATTCATTCTCGAAGAACTGGAGGCTCGGCTTACCGCATTGATACGGCGTAGCCGCGGCCGCGAGCACCCACGGCTGGCACTGGGCAACCTGGTGCTTGATACTTCGGCGCAGCGTTTCACGGTACGCGGCCAGCCTCTACAGTTCTCGCCACGCGAACATGCCGTGCTGCGCGTACTCATCCAGCGCAGCGGCGAACCCATGACCAAGCAGCAGATCCTCGATCGCATCCAGACCGACGATTCCGACATCAATCTCGAAGCCATCGAAGTCCTGGTGCACCGGTTGCGCAAGAAGCTGGCCGATACCGGCGTGCAGATAGTCACCTTGCGCGGCATGGGCTATTGCCTGGAGGCCATTCTTGAAAACTAGGGCCGGCCAGTGGTCAAAGCCTGTACGCCATCGCACGCTCAAATCGCTGCTGCTGTGGTGGCTGATCCCGGCCCTGGTTTTCATCATGCTGGTAGCCCTGTGGCTGTCGAACTACCAATTGCGGCACCAGGTCGACCTGGCCTACGACCGGTCGTTGTCAGGGGCACTGCGTTCGATCGACCACAACATATCCACAGCCAGCGGCGGCCTGGCCATGGAGCAGCCGTACCTGATGCTTGAATTCTTCGAGCTCACGGCCAACGGCAGCGTGTACTACCGGGTGGCCACCGAAGATGGCCTGGCCGAAATCGGCAACCCCAATCTGCCATTGCCCGATAAACCGCTGGTATCCGGACAACCGCAATTTTTCTATGCCGAATACCAGGGTGTGCCCTTGCGGGTGGCGGCGCTGGCGCGCCCGATGGATCCGCCGCTGTACAACGACATCGGCGGCCGGGTCATCGTGCAGGTGGCCGAAACACTCGAGTCGCGGCAAGACTTCCTTGATCGGGCCTTGTTGCGGGCGCTGGAGCGCGACATCGTGGTCATCGCTATCATCATCCTGGTGGTGGTCTGGAGCGTGTTCATGGCGGTTCGCCCCCTCGAGCGCTTGCGCCAGGAAGTCGAAAGGCGGTCGGCAGACGATCTGAGCCCCGTAGAGGCGCCAGACATCCCTGGTGAGGTCGTACCCCTGGCCGACGCCATAAACCT
>DASPIV010000603.1:0-6633 GCA_035628955.1 Bordetella sp. | reverse complement strand
ACGGGCGAAATATCCTGCGCCAATTCGAACAGGCCAGGCAGGACGTCATGTCGTTGGGCTCGGAGCCCTTTGGCCAGGTCGTGCTGGGCATACCCGCGACGGTCAGCCCCATTCTTATCCGGCCGCTTCTGGAAACCGTGGGCCGCGCGATGCCCAAGGTGACCTTGCGCATCATCGAAGGCATGAGCGGGCACCTGCTGGAATGGCTGCATTCCGGCCGGCTGGACGCCGCGGTGCTGTTTGACGTTATGCCCAAGGCCGGCCTCAATATCACGACCATAGGCCAGGAAACCGTTTATCTGGTTGGCGCGGCGGGGAAGTTCGCCGCCGGCGCCGAAGTGCCTTTGCGGAAACTGGGGCAGTACCCCTTGATCACACCCGGCGGCAAGCATGGCATCAGCATGCTGATTCGGCAGGCGGCGGCGCGCGAAAACGTGGATCTGCAGATCCGCGTGGAAGTCGACGCGTTTGCCGAGATGATCGACCTGGTGCGGGAAGGCCTGGGTTATACGGTGCTTGCCCGCATGGGGTTTCACCGCGAGCTGGCGGCGGGCAAAGTGTCGCTGGCGCACATCGTAGAGCCACCCATCTTGCGTACCTTGATTATCGCCACGCCCATGGTCCGGCCTTTGTCTACGGTCACGCAGTTCATCGTGGATAGCACCAGGCAATTGCTGAAGGCGTTTATCGATGCCGAGCCCGCACCGGCGGCCCGGCCACGCCGGCCTCGAAAGCGCGCCGCACGAGCATAGGCAAATAGAGATCCGCCGGTTGCCGGCCATTCATCGATCTAATTTTGCGATGAGTGTGATGCTTATTATCTGCTTTTCCGCGGACAACACACTTCCTAGAATCGACGCTCAATAAGAACGTAATGCGCGCAACCCCGCAGCAGAATAGTGCGAGGGCGGAGCGCAGATTCAAGGAGAGACCGCGTGATCGCGCAAGCTGAAGTGCCGGAAGCAGACGCGCGCGGCCGTGTCGGCGATATCTACGCCGATATCCGCGCCACGCTGCAGGTGCCCATGGTCAACACTATTTATCGCCATCTGGCGACCCTGCCCGCAGCGCTGGAATGGGCGTGGTCTTCCATACGCCCACATATGCTGTCAGGCGACATTGCGCGCCAGGCCGCCGTGCTGCGGCAAGATGTGCAGGTGGACCTGGATGCCGGCGGACCGGCCGTGCACCCGCGGCGCGAAAGGCCGGAACCCGCACAGGCACAGTGTGCGATAGAGGTCGTGCGCGCGTATGACACGGCCAACCGCTTGAACCTCGTGGCCCTGGCGCACCTGCTGCGTGCGGCCGCGGCCGCCCCTGATGCGCCGTGCCCCGCCGCGTCCCGAGCGGACCTGAGCCAGCCCGAGCCACAAGCCGACCCTGGGCAACTGGCCCCGGCAACACAGGGCGCGTTGCTGCGCATTCCCGCACTGGATGCGTTGACGCCCGAGCTCAGGGCACGCGTTCAACGCCTGAATCGCTACGGCGAGTCCGCCGAACCCCAAGTGGTGGCGGGCCTGTACCGGCAGCTTGCGATATGGCCGCACGTATTGGAAACGGTCGAGGCCTGGCTGCAACCGTGGGAACAGCGCGGCATTCTGCACCGGGCCCGCGGCACGGCGGCCAGGTCGGTGGCCCGGCAAGCAAGCCTGCAACCGTTGCGCATGGCGGCGCCCAGCGCCGAGGTCGCAGCCCGCTACAGCGACACATTGCGGCTTTATTCCGCGGTGGTCATACCGAAGATGATTCCCATTGGGCTGCTATTGCGCGGCTTCCTGGACTCGGCCCAAGAGGCCGCCTGCTGAGGCCGCGGCGCCGCGCTGCGCATGACGCAACCCGGCGCTCGCGCAGCGCCAACCCGTGAATGTGCCGTTTAAAAATGGATGATCATGCAGCCGAATTTTCTGTTCATTATTACTGACCAACATCGCGCCGACCATCTGGGGTGCTACCAGAATCCTATTGTGCGCACTCCCCATATCGATTCGCTGGCCGAGCGGGGATGGAAATCGGACCGCTTCTATGTGGCCAACCCGGCCTGCATGCCAAACCGCGCCACCCTGATGACGGGACGCATGCCATCGTTGCACAAGGTACGTTCGAACGGCATTGCACTATCGTTGCAAGCTACGACTTTCGTGGAAATCCTGCGCCAGGCGGGCTACTTGACGGCATGCAGCGGCAAGATCCACCTGCAGCCCATGACGGGCGACGTACCCATTTTGAAATCGTCCGGCGGCACAGGGGCACCGCCCCCCGAGCACCTTGCCGACGCATGGCATCCGGACCCGGGACGCTACGACCAGGAAAGCATTCTGAAATGGCAGCAGGACCCCGACCATGACCTGACGCTGCCGTACTACGGCTTCGAGGAAGTGCACCTGACCATGATGCACGCGGACGGCGCGCATGGGCATTATGGCCGCTGGCGCGAACAAAAACGCGCGAACGCCGACCGATTGGTCGGCCCGGAGAACGCATTGCCGCAAGGGGCTATCTCGGCCTTGCAGGCGTGGCGCACGGCGGTGCCCGAAGACTTGTATTCCACCACCTACATCAAGGAACAGGCGATCGACTTCCTGGAGCGCTACGCCAGCGGCAATAGCGGCCAGCGGCCGTTTTTCCTGCAGTGCTCATTCAACGACCCGCACCATCCGTTTACCCCGCCGGGCAAGTACTGGGACATGTACGACCCGCAGGAAATGCCCTTGCCCGCGGCATATCGCGAAAATGTGGGAGACCCGCCACCGCCCCTGAAGCACTTGCTGCAAGAGCGCGACGAAGGCCGTTCCAACCGGGATTCCTGGATGTTGCAGGCGGTTGGCGAGACAGATGTGCGCGAGGCCCTGGCGCTGACCTATGGCTCGATCACCATGATCGACGACGCGGTCGGCGAGATACTGGTCACGCTGGAGCGCCGCAATCTACTGCAGAACACCGTGGTCATTTTCACGAGCGACCACGGGGAATACATGGGTGACCATCAGCTCATGTTCAAGGGGCCCATTCATTACGACGGGCTGATCCGTGTGCCGTTCATCTGGCGCGACCCGGAACCGAAAGTGGCGCCCGGTTCATCGTCCGGCGCACTGGCGGGCACCATCGATATTGCCAGGACAATTCTGGCGCGCGCCGGCTTGCAAGGCTTTCACGGCATGCAGGGCTGCGACCTGATGCCCCTGATGGAAGGCGCGGTGGCGGCACTGCGGCCGGCCATCATCGTGGAAGAAGACAACCAGCGTGCATTCATGGGATTCGACCGTCCGGTGCGGATGCGTACCCTGGTAACCCAGCAATGGCGGTTGACGGTTTATCGCGGTGCCGACTGGGGCGAACTGTATGACCTGAAGAATGATCCGCTGGAACTGCATAACCGCTGGTCCGATCCCGAGCTGGCCAGCGTGCGCGCCGACTTGCTGCTGCAGCTGGTGCAATCCATGCAAGAGCTGGCCGACGACAGCCCGCTGCCGAAAGCGCGCGCCTGAACGAAACGCATGACACACTTAAAGGAACTACTTTCATGACGACGTTGGATTTGGCCACAGTACGCTTCAACACATTGGCGATGTTGATCGATGGCGAATGGCTGACCGCGGGCACAGGCGGCACGCAAACGGTGGTAGACCCCGCCACGCAGAACGCGCTGGGTGATTTGCCGCTGGCCGGCCCCACGGAACTGGGCCGCGCCACGCACGCCGCGCAGGCCGCATTCACGAAATGGGCCCGCACACCCGCCATCGAGCGCGCGCGGATCCTGGGCCGCGCGGCCCAACTGATACGCGACCGCGTCGAGATGATCGCACACGTGCTGACGCTGGAGCAGGGCAAGCCCCTGGCGGAGTCCCGTGGCGAAGTCATGGGTGCGGCCGAGATCTTCGAGTGGTATGCGCAGGAAGCCCGCCGTCTTTATGGACGGATGATCCCGGCGCGCCAGTCGAACACCCGGCAATGGGTGCAGCATGAGCCCGTCGGCCCGGTGGCGGCATTCACGCCCTGGAATTTTCCGGCGCTTACGCCGGCCCGCAAGATAGCGGGTGCACTGGCCGCGGGTTGCACCTGCGTCATCAAGCCGGCCGAGGAAACTCCCGCAACCGCACTGGAACTGGCACGCGCCTGCGTGGATGCCGAACTGCCCCCCGGCGTACTGAACATGGTGTTCGGCGCACCCGCGGAAGTCTCGGAATTCCTGATCCGCTCGCCGCAAATACGCAAGATCACCTTTACCGGCTCTACCGCGGTGGGCAAGAAGCTGGCGGCCCTGGCCGCAGAACATGGCGCCAAGCGCTGCACCATGGAACTGGGCGGCCTGGCGCCCGCCATTGTGTTTGACGATGCCGATATCGATGAAGCGGTAGCGGTATGTGTCTCATCGCGCTTTCGCAATGCCGGCCAGGTCTGCGTAGCCGCTTCGCGGTTCTATGTGCAGCGCCAGGCATACCCGCGCTTTGTCGAACGCTTTTGCGCACACGTCCAGGGCATCAAGGTAGGAAATGGCCTGGCGCCCGATACCAATATGGGGCCGCTGGCCAATGCGCGCCGCCTGGAAGCCATGCCCGCATTCATTGAGAACGGTCTCAAGCACGGCGCACGCGTGGCCGCTGGCGGCAAGCGGCACGAAGGCACCGGCTATTTCTGGCAGCCCACTATCCTGACGGACATCCCCGACCAGGCACGCGCGATGTCGGAGGAAACGTTCGGGCCGGTGGCCCCCGTCGCGGTCTTCGACACGGTGGACGAGGTGATAGGCCGTGCGAACGACGTGCCCTACGGGCTGGCGGCGTACGCGTTCACGCGGTCGGCGGCCACTGCCATGGCGGTGGCCGACGGCCTGCAGGCTGGTATGGTCGGCATCAATACGCCCGCGATTTCGCTGGCGGAAGCGCCGTTTGGCGGTGTGAAAGAAAGCGGGTACGGCAGTGAAGGAGGCACGGAAGGACTGGGCGCGTATCTTTGCACCAAATTCGTGGCGCACAGGACATGACCATATTGGATACCGCCCATGCCGTTCGCAGCGACCCACAAGCATGAATAACACCATACCTACAAAGACACAGGAGACCAGCATGCGACATATCGCACGGATAATGCCGTTACTGGCGCTTGCGGCCGCAACGGCCCAGGCGCACGCGCAAACCGCAGTTGACACGTATCCCCGCCAGCCCATCAGCCTGATCGTGAATTTTCCGCCGGGGGGCGCCACTGACCTGACCGCGCGGGCGCTGGGGGCCGCCATGTCGGAATCGCTGAAGCAACCGGTCGTTGTGGAAAACCGCGCTGGCGCAGGCGGCGCTATCGGGATAGCGGCCATATCCAGCGCGAAACCCGACGGATACCATGGCGGCTTTGTGTCGGTGGCCGGATTGACGACGCTGCCGCAGATGCGGCGCGTTCCCTATAGCCTGGAAACGGTGTCGTACATCTGCCGCGCCTACGATGCGCCGGTGTTCATGCTGGTGACGCCCGGCTCGAAATTCACGACGGCCAAGGCGCTGGTCGACTATGCCCGCAAGAACCCGGGCCGCATCAATTATGCGACGGTAGGCCCCGGGTCGCTACCTCATCTTGCGGCGCTTGATTTCGCCGCTGCGGCCGGCGTGGATATCAATCACGTCCCCTATCAGGGCGAAGCGCCGGCCATCACCGACCTGTTGGGCGGGCACGTAGATCTTTACTTCGGCACGAATGCCGTCGCCACCACGCATAACTTGCGCCGCCTGGGTGTCGCCGCCGCCGCGCGCCAGAACGAGGCGCCCGATACGCCGACACTGACAGAGCTTGGATACCCCGTGCTGCGATCCATCAGCGGCGGGATGATTGCGCCGGCCGAGCTGGACGAGCGGGTGATGCGGACCTTGGGGGCGGCGTGCGCAAAAGCCGTGCACGCCGGCACATTCCTGAAGGCCTTGAGCAACCTGAAGCTCAATCCAGCCTACCTGGATGGCCCCGCATTCAAGCAGGCCTTGCTGGACGAAGCCGGCTCTAACCGGGCGCTGCTGCAACGGGAAGGCTTGTTGGCAAAGTAAAAGGTCGCGGCGAGTCCGGACAGCGGGCGCTAGCCATTATGACATCATAATGTCATAATGGCCGGCATGAAGATTGACCTGTCGGCCTCGCTGCCCCTGTACGCCCAAATAGAGCAAACCCTGGCCGCCGAGATTGCCGCGGGTTCGCTGGCCCCTGGCGAACGCCTGCCCCCCGAAGACGCCCTGGCCGCCCGCTTCGGCGTCAGCCGCATTACCGTGCGCAAGGCGGTAGAAGGCCTGATCGGCCGCGGCTGGCTGGAAATTCGCCGTGGCAAAGGCACTTATGTCCTGCAGCCCAAGATCCGTCAGGAACTGACCGAGCTCAGCGGCTTTGTGGAAGACATGCAGGCGCTGGGGCGCCGGCCCACGGCGCGCTTGCTGGACAAGCGGGTGGTGGCGGCCGACAAAGAGGTCGCCCTTCGCCTGGGCTTGCCGGTGGGAACGCGGGTGTACCGCATCGAACGGGTAAGGCTGGCCGACGGCCAGCCGGTATCGTTCGACGAAACCTATCTGCCCTTCGAGATCGGCCGCAAGATCGTCAAGCATGATCTCGAGGCCGAGCCGATTTTCACGCTGCTGGAAGAAAAACACGGCCTGCCGCTGGTAGAAG
>DASPIV010000602.1:0-3397 GCA_035628955.1 Bordetella sp. | reverse complement strand
CCCACCATGAGCCGCCATCCCGTCACCCCGATGCACGAAGCCGACCTGCGGCGCCACTTCGCCCAGTTGGGGGCGGGGCGGGTCGGATCCGTCGATTTCCGCACCTGTGCGGCCGGGCATGAGGCTATCCGCGCGCGTATGCAGGCGCTGCGCGCGCAAGACATGGATGCCGTGCTGTTCGATGTGGCCGAGTCCGCGCACCTTGAAACGATCGGTGCCGTGCTGGCCGGGTTGGCGTCGGCCGAGCCGTTGCTGGCGGTTGGTGCCAGCAGTGTGGTCGAGGCGCTGGGCAGCCAATGGGGCGATGCCGCCACGGTGCGGCCGGATGCCTTTACGCCAGCCCGTGGGCCGGTGCTGTTGCTGGCCGGCAGCCTGTCGCCCGTGACGGCCCGCCAGGTTGAGGCCGCCCTTTCATATCGAAAAATCTGGCTGGATCCGGTGCGCCTGGCCAGCGGCGACGACGCGTATCGTGCGGCGTCGGCGGCCGAATTGGCGCAAAGCTTGCGGGATGGCCATCACGTGCTGGCCTGCATCGGCAATGCGCAGGGCCGGCGCACCGACGGCGTGCAAAGCCAGGTACTGGCCCGGGCCGGCGGCCGCCTGCTCGACACCGTGCTGCGGCAAACGCGCATTGCCCGCATGGGCGTGGCGGGCGGCGACAGCTCCAGCCTGGCCATGCAGGCGCTGGATGCCTGGGGCCTGTCGCACCTGGCACGCATCGAACCGGGCGTGGCCCTGTGCCGCCTGCACAGCGACGTGCCGGCCCTGGACGGCATGGAAGTCATGCTCAAGGGCGGGCAGATGGGATCGGCAGACCTGTTCGAGCGGTTCTTGCACGGATCGGACTGAACGCCCAGTACGCGTGGTGTCTTCAGACGACCCTGGCGGGAGTCAGACACCTGACACCCCGACACCGTGCGCGGCCAGTGTGGCTGCCTGCCGGGCCACGTCGGCCACGCCGAAGCTCAGGGCCAGGTCTTGCCTATCCAGGCTGGCAATCGGGAACCAGCGCGCTTCGAGCGCGTCGTCGCCCGCTACCGGTTCGCCGTCGATCCAGCGGCACAGTACGGCTATCAGGATGTAGTGGCGCCTGAGCCCGCCCTGCGCATCGCGGTCATGGACGTCCCGGGCGTCGAACACTTGCACGGCGTGGGCCCGCACCCGGGTTTCTTCATAGAGTTCGCGCAAGGCGGCATCGTGCACGCTTTCATCCAACCCGATCTTGCCGCCCGGAAAAGCCCAGCGCCCGGCGTCGGGCGCATGCGCGCGACGCACCAGCAGCACATGGCCATTGCGGACCACGGCGGCGATGGTGGCCGCGATGGGGCCGCGCGGATCACGGGCGGGCACGCCGGTGTCGTGGCTGGCCATGGCTCAGTCGCCGAATACTTCGTGGGCGCCCGCGTCGCCGCGGCGCCAATAGCTGGCGGCGCGGATGCGCGATTTGTCGATACCGCGCTCTTGCACCAGGTACTGGCGTATGCGGCGTATGGCGGCGGACTCGCCCGCGGCCCACACGTAACCTTCGCCCTCGGGTAATTGCAGGCGGCGCACCACGCGTTCCAGCACAGGCGGGCCGCCTTCCGGCTCGGCGCTGCCATGCACCCAATGCAGGCTCAGGTCGGCCTGGGTGGGCAGGGCGATGCGGGCCGCCGGATGGCGGGTTTCGATGACGGCCAGCACGCGCTTGCCCGGCGGCAGCTCTTCCAGGCGCCGGGCGATGGCGGGCAGGGCGGTTTCGTCGCCGATCAGCAGGTGCCAGTCGAAGCCATGCGGAATCACGAACGAGCCGCGCGGGCCCGCCACGCCCAGGTATTGCCCCGGCGCGGCCTGCGCTGCCCAGTCGGCTGCGGGCCCATGCCCATGCAGCACGAAGTCGATATCGAGTTCGCCGGCGGCGGCATCGTAGCGGCGCGGAGTGTAGTCGCGCGCGATCGGGCGCGGGCCGTCGTCCGCATATACCGGGCCTTGCGGGCCGATGGTGGGCATGATGGGCATGCCATCGGCCACGGGCAGGAACAGCTTGACATGATCGTCGAACGACGCCGACATGAAGCCGGCCAGTTGGTCGCTCGCCAGGGTCACGCGCACCATATGAACGCCGATGCGTTGTACGCGGCGTACCTGCAGCAGGCGCGCCTTGAGGGGGTGCCGCACTTTCTGTACGGCATGGCGATCGGTAGTAACAGTTGCTTCCATGAATGAATGTCCTTGGTATGGCCGGCCCTAGGCCGGATCACAGGGCGCTGGCCTCTTGCCGGTGATCTCGGCGACGGCGCGCCGCAGGATGGCGGCAAGACGCCGCTGTTCGGCCGCATCGGCATCGGTACGGCGCAGCAGCGCTTCGCGCAGCGCGCGGCGAGCCTCGACGAGCTCATGGAGCCAGCCGCTGGCCTGCTCGGCCTCTTGCACACCGGCTTGGCCTTGCCAGGCTTGTTTCATCCAGGCCATCTTGCGGGCGGCATGCTGCAAGCCTGCGAACAGCAGTTCGACACGTTCGCGATGGGTATCCAGGTGGACCTTGCCGGGCGCCGCCAGGTGGTAGCGCTTGCGGTTGCCGTGCACTTCGACCGTGGTGTAGTCCAGTTCTTCCAGGTAGGTCAGGGCCGGGTAGATGACCCCGGGGCTGGGGCTGTAGAAACCATTGGAGCGGGCTTCCAGTTCCTTGATCAGCTCATAGCCATGGCGGGCCTGTTCTTCCAGCAGCGCCAGCAGCATCAACTGCAATTCGTCGGCCCCGAACTTGCGGCCGCGCATCATGCTACTGCCGTCGCCGCCCATGCCATGGCCAGAAAAGGCGGAATGCCGGGTGCGCATAATGTGTCCTTTGCTATCTTAAGATGTGTCGTACGATATGATAGCTGGCAGAGGGATGTCAAGCGGAACGGCGTGCATAGAGGCAAGGGTGGGCTTCAGAACTGATAGGTGGCGCCTACGCCCGCGATCCAGGTGCGTCCCGGCGCCGGTTCGTAATAGCGTTCCTGCCCGGCATTGACGATGACAGACCCCGCATAGTGGCGATCGAACACATTGTCCAGCCGGGCAAAGGCGTCGAACTGCCAGTCTTGCCATGCCCAGCGGTAGCCGGCGTGGATGGCCGCGGTGAAATAGCCCGGGGCGCGGTGCTGATTGCGGTCGTCGGCATACATGGCGCCCAGGTAGCGGCCTTCTATGCCGGCCCGCCACCCCTGTGGCGGTGCCCACGCCAGCGCCGCATAGGCGGCATGCTGGGCGATGCCCGGAATGCGGTTGCCTGCCGGCACGCGATTGGCCGCGATGGGCTCCCCATCGTAAAAACTGTCGCGGTAGCGGGCGTCCAGCCAGGTGTAGGCCAGTGCGGCCTGCCAGTGGCGCGCCAGCGCGCCGGTCCAGCGCAGTTCCATACCCTGGCGGCGCG
>DASPIV010000601.1:0-4131 GCA_035628955.1 Bordetella sp. | reverse complement strand
CCCCCATCGACGGTTCAAGCCGGTTCATCGTCAGAATCATGATGCCGGTCACGAAAGCCATCATCGACCCCACCGACAAGTCGAGGCAGCGGGACGAGATCACAAAGGTTGCGCCCACCGCGATGATTGCAATGAAGGCCGATCGCGTGACCACGTTCGCCATATTGGTGCCGGTCGCGAAGTTCGAGTTCAGCATCATGCCGGCCAGCATCACCACTGCCAACGCGATGAATGGGCCCATGGCAGCCCAGCGGATGCGCCGTGGCGCTCTAACTATCGCGATATTCGTCGTCGCGCTGGTCATTCTGGTCTCCTACTCTATTTATCGTTATGCGGTCTTGCAGGCCTATCCCATACGCGTCGCCACTGGTGGCTGCATAGACGACGTTATGCTCGGTAATCTGGTCGCCAGTGAGCTCGGCCACGATGCGTCCTGCCCGCATCACCAGGACCCTGTCCGAAAGGCCGACGAGCTCCGGCAGTTCCGACGAGATCACGATGCAAGCTTTGTTTGAGCGGACCAGGCGGTCGATGAAGTCGTAGATCTGGCTTTTGTTACCGATATCTATGCCGCGCGTCGGCTCGTCGATGATGACCACTGAAGGGTCGGTCATCATTACTTTTGCCAGCAGTAGTTTTTGCTGGTTTCCACCGGACAGTTGGCCGGCGTCCAAGTGAACCGAACGTACGCGGATGTCGTAGTCGCGTACTGCTTTATCCAGTGCTGTGGCCTCTTTGCCATAATCCAGCGCAAGGCGCGGATGGATTCGATCCAGGGCCTGCAGGGTCAGGTTCGGCGCCAGCGGCTCGTCCAGCAGTAAGCCTTTACCCTTGCGGTCTTCCGTCAGGTAAACCAGGCCCAGTTCCCGCCAGCCCCTGACTGACAGATGCCGGACGGCACCGCCTTGCAGCTCGATCCGGCTTGCCTCGGCAGGCCGCAGGCCCATCAGTCCCTCGCACAGTTCGGTGCGGCCGGAACCGATCATGCCGCCGATACCCAGCACTTCGCCGCGGCGAACCATCAAGCTCGCTTGCACTGCGCCACGATCGACCGACAGTCGCTCAACGGCCAATAGTGGGGCGCCCGATGGCTGCGGGCGTTTGGGTGGATACAACACGTCGAGCTGGCGACCGACCATCAACTCGGCCATTCGGCGTTGCGACAGGCCTGCGGCGGGCCACGTACCGATCATCTTTCCGTCGCGCAACACGGTGACGCGGTCGGCCAGCGCCTCGACTTCGTCCAGGCGGTGCGAAATATACAAGACCGCGACCCCTTGGGCTTTCAGCCCGCGGACCACTTCCAGCAGGGCGGTGACTTCGTCGTTGGCCAGCACGGCGGTAGGCTCATCGAAAATCACGACTTTGCGCGGTTGCAGCAGCGCCCGGCCGATTTGCACCAGCTGCCGCTGCGCCAATGGCAGGTCGCCCACGTGGTCGCGCGGGTGGCAATGTGCCCCGATAGAAGCCAGCACTTCGGCAGTACGCCGGTTCATGGCGCGATCATCGATCATGAGGCCGCGCGATAGCTCACCGCCAAGAAAGAGATTCTCCGCGACGGTCATATCCGGTGCCAGCAGGATTTCCTGATGCACCAGTACCACGCCTGCGGCTTCCGCCGCGGCGGCATCGGCGAAATCGACTGGCTGGCCTCGCATGTACAGATGGCCCCCGGTGGGGCTCACATAGCCGGCCAACAGCTTCATCAGTGTCGATTTTCCCGCGCCGTTTTCGCCGATGACCGCATGGATTTCGCCCGCGCGGATATCCAGCGTGACATCGGACAGGACGGTGATCGGGCCATAGGCCTTCGCCAGTCCCGTCGCGGCAAGCGTCGGAACGGAGCACGCTGCTACCGCCGCCGGGATGGTGGACGATAGCGGTGGAGCGGTCACGACACTCATTCGAAGGCCGACATCAGGCGGCCACGTGAACACAGGATGTGTTCGCGCATCGCGGTTTGCGCAGCGGCCGCGTCTCCTGCCCGGAATGCTGCCAGTAAGTTCTCGTGCTCTTCCAGCGCCTCTTGGGTGACGCGGCTGTGGAACATCAGACGAAACAAGTGCAGGTGTACGTGCTGGTTGAAGAGTGTCGCGCGGATGACCTCGTTGCCGGCAATCCGCATGATCTCGTCGTGGAAATGCGAGTCGATCCGGGCAAACCGCGAGTACCGGCTGGTGCGATCCACCGGAGTTCCCCCATCCGCCATGTCGGCCGCGATGTTCTCGATATGGTCGAGTGCGGCGGGCGTCATATTCAGCGCGGCCAGGCGCGCGCCTTCAGGCTCGACCAGCAGGCGGAAGTTGAATAAGTCCTCGAATTGCTTGCGGCTCAGTTGCGGGGCGGCGCTGTAACCGATGAGGTGTGCCTTGTGAACCAATCCTTCGCGTTCCAGCCGCGAAAGCGCTTCACGCACAGGAGTCTGCGAGACGTTCAGGTCTCGGGCGATCAAATCGATGGGAATGCGGGCACCCGGCGCAATGGCCAGCGACATCAACCTTTCATAGATGCCGTCATAGACATCGTCGACCACGCTCGACCGGCGCACGGATATACCGCTTTGCTTTTCTCGTTCCACGGCCATTTTCATCGGCGACCCTTCGTAACCTGTTCTTGACATGCCCGAATGGTGGCAAATACCATATCGAATGTCAAATAAAATATCCTATACGATATGATTTTGCCAGAGTTACCAGGCTTGGCCGCATCCCGGCGGCCACTGACAACGAACACAACGAGGGGACACTGAATGGCGCATTTCGGTGCAATGCGATCGCCACGCGAAGTGATATTTGGCTGCGGGCAACGCAAGGCGTTGGGCCTGGTGGCGAAACGGCTGGGGCGGCGGGCCTTGGTGGTCACGGATCAGCGTCTCGCTGCGGACGCCGATTTCCAGGCCATGGTCATGGACTTGAAGGCTGGCGGCCTGGATGTGCGGATCGAAAGCGGCACTTTGCCGGATGTGCCCGTGCAGGCCACCGTCCTCGCCGCCGACGCCGCTCGCGAGTTCGCCGCGGACGTCGTGATTGGTGTCGGAGGCGGCTCTTGTCTGGACATGGCGAAATGCATTGCCCTGCTGCTGAGCCACGGCGGGCAACCCCAGGATTACTACGGCGAACTGAAGGTGCCTGGCCCAGTCTTGCCGGTGATCGCCGTTCCGACCACCGCCGGGACCGGTTCGGAGGTCACACCGGTCGCTGTGCTGTCGGACAACGAGCGCACTCTCAAAGTGGGTATATCCAGCCCGTATTTGATCCCGGCCGTGGCGATCTGCGATCCGGAGCTGACGTTGACCTGCCCTTCGACGCTGACCGCTATCGCCGGCGCCGATGCCCTGACCCATGCGATCGAGGCACTCACCGCCGCGCGCCGCGAGGTCACCCCGGGACTGACCCAGGACAGGGTGTTCATCGGCAAGAATGCTCTATCGGATCAGTTCGCGCTGACCGCGATCTCGCTGCTGTGGCAAGGGCTCGAGGCCGCATGCGCGGATGGCGGCAATCTGGCCGCGCGGTCTCAGGTGATGCAGGGGGCGACGTTCGCCGGGCTGGCATTTGGTGTCGCTGGAACGGCTGCGGCCCATGCAATTCAATATCCGGTTGGCGCAGTCACCCACACCGCTCATGGCGCGGGTGTGGCCTGCCTGATGCCTTGGGTGATGGAATGGAATCGTCCCATGATAGGGGCCGAACTGGAGCAAATGGCTGCCACCATGGGCCTGGCTGGCGGCGCAGCGGTGATTCCCGCCATCGCGGCACTGTTCGCCCGCATCGGGATCCCCTCCACGCTGGCCCAGCTCGGCCTGGCCGAAGATCAACTGGATTGGGTGGCGGATCAGGCTCGCGGCATCGAAAGGCTTATCCAGAACAATCCCCGGCCGCTCGACCGCACCGCCATGCGCAAGCTTGTCGAAGCTTCTTATTCCGGCGTCGCCGGTTTGATTCAGCAACATGAGATGGATAGCAAATGACACGGGATACCATTCCGCACGGCGAGGACTACGCTTCGCCCGTTTTTCATGCACAGGGCCTTTACATCGGCGGCGAATGGCTGCCCGGCAGCGGTATCCCGGTTGTGAACCCCGCCACCGGCGATGTGCTGGCCGAAGTTCCTGATGCTTGCGTTCAGGAC
>DASPIV010000600.1:0-2162 GCA_035628955.1 Bordetella sp. | reverse complement strand
GGGCGTGTAGCCGTTTTTCAGCAGGCCGGCGGTCAGCTTGTCGGTGTATTTGCTGATGCCGCCCTTGCGCTTCCAGGCCGCCATCGAGCGCCGCAGCGCATCGGCTTCGCCGGCACTGAAATCGGCCGCCACCATGGCGATCTGCATGACTTGTTCCTGGAAGATGGGTACGCCCATAGTGCGCGACAGCACGCTGCGCACGGCTTCGCTGGGATAGGTTTCGCGCTCTTTTTTCTGCCGGCGTCGCAGGTAGGGGTGCACCATGCCGCCCTGGATCGGGCCGGGTCGCACGATGGCCACTTGCACGACCAGGTCGTAGTATTTGCGCGGCTTCAGGCGCGGCAGCATGCTCATCTGCGCGCGCGATTCGATCTGGAAGACCCCGATAGTGTCGGCATCGCAGATCATGTCGTAGGTGGGATCGTCGTCTTGCGGTATTTCATGCAGCGCCAGCGGGCGCCCACGCCGCTGGCTGGCGAAATCCAGCGCACGGTGCAGCGCCGACAGCATGCCCAGGGCCAGGATATCCACCTTGAGCAGGCCCAGGGCGTCCAGGTCGTCTTTGTCCCATTGCACCACGCTGCGCTCGGGCATGGCGGCGTTTTCGATGGGTACCAGGCGGGCCAGGTTGCCGCGCGAGATCACGAAGCCGCCCGGATGCTGCGACAGATGGCGCGGAAAACCGATCAGGGTTTCGGCCAGCACGGCCCAGTGCCGCGCCACGCGGGATTCAGGGTCCAGGCCGCAGGCGCCCAGCGTGCGCAGCATGGCCTGCTTGCCGTCCCACCATTGGTGCGCGCGCGCCACGGCGTCGATGATGCCCAGGTCGATGCCCAGCGCGCGGCCGGTGTCGCGCAGCACGCTGCGCGGGCGGTATGAGATCACCACGCCGGTCAGCGCGGCGCGATGGCGTCCGTACTTTTTGTAGATGTACTGGATGACTTCTTCGCGGCGCTGGTGTTCGAAATCGACGTCGATGTCGGGGGGCTCTTTGCGTTCTTTGCTGATGAAGCGTTCGAACAGGGCCTGGCTTTGCTCGGGCGATACCGAGGTGATGCCCAGGCAATAGCAGACCACCGAATTGGCCGCCGAGCCACGCCCCTGGCACAGGATGTTCTGGCTGCGCGCGTATTGCACGACGTCGTAGACCGTCAGGAAATAGGGCTCGTATTCCAGTTCGGCGATCAGCGAGAGTTCTTTTTCGATCTGGGTGGCGACGGATGCGGGAATATCTCCGGGGTAGCGGCCGCGCGCGCCCGCATAGACTTCGCGGCGCAGGTAGCTGGCAGGGGTTTCGCCGGCGGGCACGATTTCGTCGGGGTATTCGTAGCGCAGTGTACGCAGCGAAAAGTTGCAACGCTGCGCGATGGCCAGCGTTTGCGCCAGGGCGTCGGGCGGGTACAGCGCCGCCAGGCGCAGGCGGGTGCGCAGATGCTGCTCGGCATTGGCCTGCAGGTCGTAGCCGCATTGCGCCACGCTGCGCTTGCTGCGGATGGCCGCCAGCGTGTCGTGCAACGGCTTGCGTGAACGCAGGTGCATCTGCACCCGGCCCAGCGCCACGATGGGTAGCGCGGCAGCCTGCGCGGCCTGCTGCACGGCGGCACGGTGCAGGTCGTCGCGGGCATGGTGCAGCAGGGTCAGGCCGACCCAGGCGCGTCCGGGGAAGGTGCGCGCCAGCCAGGCTGCCTGGTGCGCCAGCGTTTCGGCATCGATGCCATCGGGCGGCGCCAGGATGGCCAGGCAATCGGGCATGCCGCGCAGGTGGGCGTGGGACGGGGCGGGCGCGGCGATGTCATCTGCAAACAACTGATATTCGCCCTTGGGCGCGCGCGAACGGCCCAGGGTGATCAGCTCTGACAGATTGCCATAGCCCTCGCGATTCTGCGCCAGCAATACCAGCGTCAGGGCGGGGGCATCGGCGCTGCGCTGCAAGGCCAGGGTGCTGCCGACGATGAGCGGCAATTCGCAGGCCTCGGCCGCGACCAGCGCGCGCACCACGCCTGCCAGCGAGCATTCGTCGGTGATGGCCAGCGCGGCATAGCCCAGTTGCGCGGCCTGTTCGACTAGTTCCGCGGGGTGCGAGGCGCCTTGCAGGAACGAGAAATTGGACAGGGATTGCAGTTCGGCATAGGCCGGCAGCAGGCCGGGCAGGGTGGCGGGCA
>DASPIV010000599.1:0-3060 GCA_035628955.1 Bordetella sp. | reverse complement strand
CAAGCGTATGCACGCCGAGCGCGGCATCGAAGTTCTGGATGACGCCCTGGCTGGCCAGCGCCAAGGCCAGCAGCACCGATAAGGGCAGCAATATGTACAGCGTGCTACGCGTCAGGTCGGCCCAGAAGTTGCCCACCGTGCCGCCGCCCTGCCCCGCCAACCCGCGGATCAGCGCGAACAACACCGAAATACCGGTAGCCGCCGACACAAAATTCTGTACGGCCAGGCCCAGCATCTGGGTCAGGTGGCTCATGGTGCTTTCGCCCGCGTAACCCTGCCAGTTGGTATTCGTGACGAAGCTGATCGCGGTGTTGAAGGCCGAATCGGCCGCCACCGCGCCGAACCCCTGCGGGTTCAACCACAGCATGCCCTGTGTGCGCTGCAGGGCATACACGGCCAGCACGCCCAGCACATTGAACAGCAGCACGGCCGCCGCATAGCGTTTCCACCCCATGCCGGCCGTTGCATCCACGCCCGCCAACCGGTAGATGCCCCGCTCGAACCACGCGCCCCAGCCCGTTACCCGCGCATCGCCCTGCATGGCCAGGCGGATGTAACGCCCCAGGAAAGGCGCGATAAACAACAACAACCCCAGGTACAGGGCCAATAACCCGGCGAATCCGCTATCCATCAGAATTTCTCCGGCTTGAACAACGCGACCAGCAGGTACAGGAACAGGAAGGCGGCGAGCGCCCCGGCCAGGCCATAGAAGACGTTCATGGCCGGTCCCGCGGCAACAGCGCGTCGCAGAATTGCAGCAAGGCCGCCAACGCGGCAGTCATGGCTGCGAACACGATGAAATACAGGACATCCACGTTTTTCTCCAGAAGCCGCCGCGCGGCGGCAATGGCAGCCGCGCCGGCACGTGCTTCGCAGCTTAGGAAAACAGGGATAAAAACGGGATAAAGTTTTCCCGGGCAGATATAAACAAGATATAAAAAATGCCGGCAATGCCGCACGGCGCAATGCCCGCGTCCGGAATTGGTAGACTCTCGGCACCCCAATCCTTTGCCCGATCGCCATGAACGACCTCTTCCACTCGCCCGCGGTAGCCGCCTTGCGCGACGACTTGTCGCTGGCCCTGCGCGCGGCCGCCCATCACGGCCTGGGCGAAGGCATCTGCAACCACTTCAGCGTGGCCCTGCCCGACCAGGACGGCCTGTTCCTGCTGAACCCGCGCGGCCTGATGTGGGAAGAAGTACGGGCCGACGACATCGTGCTGGTCGATGCGCAGGGCCGCAAGCTGGCCGGCCGGCATGAGGTCGAACCCACGGCCATGTTCATCCACGCGGCCATTCATCGCATTGCCGGCAAGCAATGCGTGCTGCACACGCACATGCCCTATGCCACCGCGCTGACGCTGACCGATGCCCGCGCGCCGGACACCACGCTGTCGCAGAACGCTATGCGCTATCACGGCAGGCTGGCGGTCGACCCGCATTACAACGGCCTGGCGCTCGATGCCGCCGAAGGCGAGCGCATCGCGCACGCCATGGGCACGGCCGACATCGCTTTCCTGGGCAACCACGGCGTGGTCGTCTGTGAGCAGCGCATCGACTACGCCTACGACGACCTGTACTTCCTGGAACGCGCCTGCCAGGCGCAATTGCTGGCGCATGCCAGCGGCCGGCCGCTGAAGCCGGCCAGCCCCGACATGGCGGCCAAGGTGGCCGCGCAAATGCAGTCGGAACGGCTGCAGGCGACCCTGTTCTTCGACGCGCTGCGCCGCAAGCTGGGCTAGGGCCCAGCGCTACTGCGCCAGCAGCGGACTGCGCACCTGGCTGTAGCCGCTGGCCTGGTCATAAGCCAGGCCGATCTGCAGTACATCGAGATCGCGCTGCGCCGGCCCGATGATCTGGATGCCCGCCGGCAAGCCGCCCGCGCCAAACCCCGCTGGCGCCGCCAGCGCTGGCAGGCCGGCCATGGTGGCGGGCACCACCGCCTCCATCCAGCGGTGGTAGGTATCCATGCCGCGACCGTCCACGCTGGCGGGCCAGTCCTGCCTGACCTCGAACGGAAACACCTGCGCCGCCGGCAGCACCAGGAAGTCGAATTGCTCGAACAACTGCTGCAAGGCACCGTACCAGGCCGAACGCACCACCGCCGCCTGGAACACGTCCTGCCCCGACAGCCGCAAGCCGCGTTCGATTTCCCAGACGGCCTCGGGCTTGAGCAGGCCGCGCGTCTGCGGGTCCTGGTACAAGCGGGCATTGGCGCCGGCAAACGTGAAACTGCGCAGGTCCAGCCAGGCGCGCCACAACTGCGGCAAATCGAATGCCGGCTGGGCGGCCTCGACACGGCAGCCTATGGCCTCGAAGTGCTTCAGCGCGCCCACGCATACGTCCAGCACGCCGGGCTCGGTGGCGAGATGGCCACCCAGGTCGGCCAGCCAGGCTATGCGCATGCCGGCACAATCGCGCTGCAGCGCCGTGACGAACTCGCGCGGATCTTCGCGCCGGCGGGTCAAGGGCAGCCGCGCATCGAAACCGGCCTGTACCGACAACAACAGCGCCAGGTCGGGCACATTGCGCGCCATCGGCCCGCTGACACTGAACTGCTGCCAGAACACATCTTCGGTAGGGCCGTGCGGCACACAGCCCGGCGTGGTGCGCAGGCCGTACACGTTGTTGAAGGCCGCCGGCGTGCGCAGCGAACCCATCATGTCGGATCCGTCTGCGACCGGCAGCATGCGCAGCGCCACCGCCACGCCCGCGCCTCCGCTGCTGCCGCCCGCCGAGCGCGCCGGATCGAACGCATTGCGCGTCGCGCCATAGACCGGGTTGTAGGTATGGCCGCCCAGGCCGAACTCGGGGCTGTTGGTGCGCCCGATGAACAGCGCGCCACCGGCCCGCATGCGTTCGTACACGATGGCGTCGGACTGGGTGACCTGGCCCGCATAGATGGGCGAGCCTTTGGTGGTGACCATGCCGCGCACCGGCATGATGTCTTTGGGAGCCTGGGGAAAGCCATGCAGCGGCCCCAGGCAAGTGCCGCGCGCCAACAGCGTGTCGAGTTCGGCGGCCTGGCCCTGCAGGGCATCGCGGTCTTGTGCGGCAACAA
>DASPIV010000598.1:0-3063 GCA_035628955.1 Bordetella sp. | reverse complement strand
TCGGCCACCGCGGGCGGCAACGCTCCCTCATTCCTGGCTGGCCTGGGCGGCGGCGCACTGGGCGCCGGCGCGCTGGGCCTGTTGATGGGCAGCAAGAAAGCCCGCAAGATCGGCGGCAAGGTCGCCATGTACGGCGGGATGGCCGCGCTGGGCGCCCTGGCCTACCGTGCCTATGGCGACTGGCAGCGCAACCAGGCCGCTCAGGCCAGCGCGCCGGCCCCGCAAACGCTCGACCGGCTGCCGCCCGCCCAGGCGGAACAGCACAGCAGCGCCATCCTGACCGCCATGATCGGCGCCGCCAAGGCCGACGGCCACATCGGCAACGAAGAACGCCATCTGCTGGAAACCGAACTGGGCAAGCTGTCCGCCGACGCCACCGACCGGCGCTGGCTCGAGGCCGAACTGGCCCGTCCGCTGGACCCCGCCGCTATCGCGACAGCCGCCCAGACTCCCGAAATGGCAGCCGAAATGTATCTTGCGAGCCTGCTGATGGTGGACGAGGAAAGCTACATGGAGCGCGCCTACCTGGACGAACTGGCGCGCCAGCTGAAGCTGGCGCCCGACCTGAAGGCGCAACTGGAAGCGCAGGTCAAGGCGCCAGCCTGATTTGTGCGGGCCAGGGCCAGCACAGGGGGCCGGACAGCGTCAGCTGTCCAGCCCGATGTCCAGCACCCGGGCGCTGTGCGTCAGCCACCCCACCGCGATCAAATCCACCCCGGTGGCCGCCACCTGGGGCGCCGTATCCGGCGTGATGCGGCCCGAGGCCTCGGTAACGGCGCGGCCGTCCACGCGGCGCACGGCCTCGCGCAGCGTGGGCAGGTCCATGTTGTCCAGCAGCACGACGTCCACGCCCATTTCCAGCGCCTGGTCCAGTTGTTCCAGCGTGTCCACTTCGAGTTCGATCTTCACCATGTGGCCGACGCCGGCGCGCGCCCGCTGCACCGCCTGGCGTACGCCGCCGGCCACCGCGACGTGGTTGTCCTTGATCAGCACGGCATCGTCCAGCCCGTGGCGGTGGTTGCTGCCGCCGCCCACCCGCACTGCGTACTTCTGCACGGCACGCAGGCCGGGCAAGGTCTTGCGGGTGCAGGTAACCCTGGCCCCGTAGGGCCGGATGGCATCGGCGATCGACGCCGTGCCGGTGGCCACGCCGCTCAGGTGGCACAAGAAATTCAACGCCGTACGTTCGGCCGTCAGCACGCCGCGCGCGGGGCCGCTGATCACCGCGATTTCCGATCCGGATCGCAAGCGCGCCCCGTCAGCCAGCAACGGCCGGAATTCGATGCCGCGATCCATCAGCTCAAATGCCAGGCGCGCCACCGCCAACCCCGCCAGCACCCCCTCTTGGCGCGCCACCAGGCGCGTGCTTGCCTGCGCATCGACCGGCACGATGGCGTCGGTGGTCTGGTCGCCGGCGCGGCCCAGGTCTTCCAGCAAGGCGGCCCGCACCAAGGGTTCCAGCATGATGGTGGGCAGGGGCGCGGCGGGTACGGGCAGCTCGGCAACGGGATCCATAATTATGCTCACAACGAGTATTTTGAGGACAAAAAAATCGGCAAGAATGCCGGTCTATTTATGCTATGGCTGAGCATAAGCCCTGTCAAGTGCCTTTTCGCGGTGCGGCACCCCCTTATTCGGGCTGGCGCGCCAACGGCAACTTGCTGCCCGCAATGGCCCGCTCGAGCAGCACGTCGCGCCGGAAGCGAAACAGCTTGGCCGGCCTGCCGGCGGTACCGGTGGCCATATCGCCGGTTTCCTCGACCAGGGCTTGCTGTTCGATCAGGCGCCGGAAATTCTGCTTGTGCAGGCCGCGCCCGGCCAAGGCCTCGACAGCCGTCTGCAACTGCAGCAGCGTGAACGCCGGCGGCATCAGTTCGAACACCACCGGCCGGTACTTGATCTTGGCCCGCAGCCGCGCAATACCGGTGGCTAGAATGCGGCGATGGTCATGGCGCATGGCCTGCCCGGGCAAGGCCATTTCGCCGGTAGCCGGCGCCGGGCGGGTGGCTTCGGGCACCAATCCGGCCTCGAACAACAGCTCGTAGCGTTGCAGCACCATGTCTTCGTTCCAGGCGGCGCCGTCCAGACCGAACGTCAGGGCGGCGCGCTGGCGGCGCCGGGACTGGGATGCGCGGTCCCCCGCGGCGCGCACCCACGCCTTCAGTTGGGGGGCGACCAGGTCGCCTATCAGCGCGGGCGGTCCGTCGCGGTGGTCTTCCCAGGGAAAGTAGCGGTACCAGTCTTGCCAGCCGACCTGCGCCACACCTGTTTCGCCCGCTTCGCGCGTCAAGCCCAGGTAGCTGACCGAGATGGTGCGCCGCCCGCCGTCGTCGGAACGGTCGCGGTCGGCAAAGGTGTAGAGCTGTTCGATGTATCCCAGCGGGTGATGCGTCTGGGTTTCGACCCAGGCCCGCAAGCCGGCCTGCAGTGATCGATGTTCCAACTCGAAAGGCCCCGCCGGCAGCGCGCTGGCGTCTTCGGTGGTCAGCACGCGCGGCTGGCCTTGCGTGACGGCCACCAGCACGGCGACGAGTTCGGCGGAAACAGAGCGTTCGATGGGATCGGTCAAGGCGGGGCGCGCGGCAACAGTGGCGAAGCCTGAGATTATAAGAGCCGGCGCGCTGCAACAGCCCCTTGCAAACGACACATGCCGTCAACCCCTTCGGGCACGGCGGGGCCTAACATAGAACACAGACAGCGGGCCGCGGTACCATCCGCGCCGCGCCACACTACTGGAGGCCATGATGAACAAGACTGCCCGACAGACTGTTCCTTCCGAGCACGCCGACGACCGCTGGCCGAAAGCGCCCAGGCATGTCAACAAGGGCACCGACACCATGCCCATGCCCGATGACGCCCCCGACGTGGCCGGTCGCGCCCGGCGCGGGCGCGCCATCGCCGAGCCCGGCGACCCTGGGGTGATCACGCCCGAAGACGACGTGTTGGACACCTCGCACCTGCGCCGGCCGGGGCGCTGACGCCCATGCCGGCACGCGGCCCCAGCGGCCGTGCATGGGGCCCGGCCAGGCGGCGGCTATTTCGAGCCGGCGTCCTCGCCCAGGT
>DASPIV010000597.1:0-12150 GCA_035628955.1 Bordetella sp. | reverse complement strand
GTTCCACACCCTGCGCGACGCCCACGTCCAACTCGACCGCGCCGCGCCGCTGGGCGCTGGCCTGGCGGTGGCCCAATGGAAGCGCGACCCCGGTGCCAGCCGCGCGCTGATGGACTACGACACCCCGGGCCACCACACCCTGTCGCTGTACCTGAAGGGCGGCGAAACCTGTTTCCGGCTCGGCCACCGCGACCGCCATGGCGGCGCCGGCAAGTTCTGCGTGCTGCCCGACCAGCACCACTCGCGCTGGAGCATGAACGAAGAAGTGCGCTTCCTGCACCTGTACATTGCCCCGCAGCGCCTGGCGCGCGAAGCGGTCATGCGGCTGGATCGCGAACCACGCGATCTGGAGCTGCGCGACCGCACCTATATCCAGGACGCGTCACTGGCGGCGGTGTGCCGTGAGCTGCTGGCCACCGACTGGAACACCCCCGCGGCGCGCCTGGCAGCCAGCAGCGCCGCCGAGGCCGCGCTGCACCACCTGCTGACGCAGAACACCGGCCGGCCGGCGGGCCGCGCGGCGGCATTGGGCGGCCTGGCACCCGCGGTGCGGCGGCGCGTGCGCGACTACATCGACGCCCACCTGGCCGAACCCCTTACGCTGGACGTGCTGGCGGGCGTAGCCGCGCTGTCCACCTACCACTTCGCGCGCATGTTCCATGCTTCGTTCGGCGAACCGCCCCATGCGTGGGTACTGGGGCGCCGGCTGGCGCATGCGCGTGGCTTGCTGGCATCCACGGCCGCCACCCTGGCCAGCGTGGCGCAGGCCTGCGGCTTCGGCAATGCCAGCCACCTGAACCGGGCGTTCGTGCATGCCATCGGCGTAACCCCCGGCCTGTATCGGGCCGCCATGCGCCCGGGCCGCTAGCATGCCCCTGGGCAGTACAATGGGCTATTGACCATGAAAGACCGGGCACCGCGCCCGACACACCATGCCAATCGCCAACCCGACTTACGAAAAAGCCTATTCCGACCAGCGCTTCTGGCGCAAGGCGACACGCCACGCGTCGGCGGCCGGCCGCCAGGCGCTGGAAAAGGCCCTGTGGCTGTATTACGCCGTGCAGAATCCCGCCACGCCCAAATGGGCGCGCCGCGTCATCTACGGCGCGCTGGGGTATTTCGTGCTGCCGCTGGACGCCATACCCGACCTGGCGCCGTTGGTAGGCTATACCGACGACCTGGGCGTCATGACGGCCGCGCTGGCCACCGTGGCGTTCTATATCAACGACGACGTCAAGCACCAGGCCAGCAGCAAGCTTAACAACTGGTTCGGCGCCTCTGCGCCGGCTTCCCCCCCCGCCACATCGCGCCGCGCCGGCTGAATGGCCAGCCACGCCCCCGGCGCCGCGCCGGCACCCGGGCCATCCGGGGCCTGGCAGGCACACTGGCTGGCCGAGACCATACGCCTGCGTGAAGAACATTGGGGTCCGCTCGAAGACGCGGATGCCGTGCGCCGGGCGCGCACCGGGCCCGATACCCTGGAAGACCGCATCCTGTTGCGCGCCCGCCTGCTGGGCCGCCGCGAGGGGCTGGACAGCCTGGTCGCGCGCTGGCGCCAGGGCGCTCTGGGCAGCCTGGCGCTGTTGCTGCTGCTCGCGGTGGCTACCGGCGTCGCGTCGGCGGCCGGTGCGCTGGGCGACGGCAGCCGGCCCGTCAACGTTCTGTGGGCGGTGGGCGCGCTGCTGGGCGTGCACGCCCTGACCTTCCTGCTGTGGCTGGCATCGTTCCTGCTGAGCCCGGGTACGGCCACCGGCCTGGGACGGCTATGGCTGTGGGCGACCCGCAAGCTGGCGCGCGGTCCCGATGCGGCATTGGTGCCGCAAGCCCTGACGAACCTGCTGGCACGCGCAGGGGCGCTGCGCTGGCTGTTCGGCGCCATCAGCCATGCGCTGTGGCTGGCCGGGCTGGCTGCCGCCCTGGCGACCCTGCTGGTCATGCTGTCCACCGCCAGCTATCGATTTGTCTGGGCCACCACGCTGCTGCAACCCGATGCCTTCGTCGCCCTGACCCGGGTGCTGGGCTGGTTGCCCGCGCAGTTGGGCTTTGCCACGCCGGCCGAAGCCATCGTGCGGGCCAGCGACAATAGCCAGGCACTGCCCGTCGCCGCGCAGGCCCAATGGTCGGTATGGCTGATCGGCGTGGTGGCCGTCTATGGCGTATTGCCGCGCTTGCTGGCCGGGGCGCTATGCCTGGCACGCGTGGGCCATGCCCGGCGGCGGCTGCGCATCGATACCGCGCTGCCGGGCTATGCGGCCCTGCGCGACCGCCTGTTGCCCCCCGTGCAATCCATCGGTATCGACCGGCCCGCCGACCCGCTGCACCAACCCCAGGTGGGCCCCGGACGCCTGGCCGACCTGGGCGACCAGCCCGTGCTGGTTGGGCTGGAGCTGCCTGCCGACCTGAACTGGCCGCCCGCCGGCGTACCCGCGGGTGTGCAGGATGCCGGCAATCTGGATACCCGCGAGCAGCGCAACCGCCTGCTCGATGCCTTGGCCCAGGCCGGCGCGCGGCGCCTGCTGATCGCCTGCGACGCCCGCCAGACCCCCGACCGCGGCACCCTGGGTCTGATCGCCGCGCTGGCCGATAAGGCCGGCCACACACGCGTCTGGCTCTGCACCGGCTTCGGCGCGCCAGGCACCGCGCCGGCGCGCGTGGACGCCTGGCGCGACCGCCTGGCCGCGGCCGGCATGGCGCCCGACGACATCCTGCGCGACGCCGACCAGCCGATGCGCTGGCTGGAGGCCGGCCATGACTGAGTCCATGCTGAAGATCGCCGTGGTGGGCCATACCAACACCGGCAAGACCTCGCTCTTGCGCACCCTGACACGTGACAGCGGTTTTGGCGACGTGGCCGACAGCCCCGGCACCACGCGCCATGTCGAAGGCGCCCGCTTGCGCCTGGACGGCCGCCCGGTGCTCGAATGGTTCGACACCCCTGGCATGGAAGACAGCATCGCGCTGCTCGAATACCTGGAACGGCTGGACCAGCCCGGCAAGCGCAGCGACGGGCCGGCGCGCATCCGCCGCTTTCTGGACGCGCCCGAAGCGCACCGGCGCTATGAACAAGAGGCGCGTGTACTGGCCAAGATGCTCGATTGCGATGCGGCGTTATATGTCATCGATGCGCGCGACCCGGTCTTGAGCAAGCACCGCGACGAACTGGCACTGCTGGCAGCCTGCGGCCGCCCCTTGCTACCGGTACTGAACTTCGTCAACGCACCCGCGCATCGTGCCGACGAATGGCGCGACGCCATGGCCAGGCTGGGCCTGCATGCCGCATTGGAATTCGATACGGTCGCGCCGCCGCTGGACGGCGAACGCCAGCTATACGCCAAGCTGGCCGTGTTGCTGGACCGGCACGCCGTTACCCTGAACCGCCTGTCTGACGAACTGATCCGCCAGCGCCGGGAACGCAGCCAGGCGGCCTGGCAGCTGGCCGCCGACCTGCTGGTGGACGTGGCCGCGCTACGCCTGGCCAGCCCGGCTGACGACGACGCCCTGCAGGCCCATGCCACGACGCTGCGCGACCAGGTGCGCCGCCGCGAGCAAGCCTGCGTGGAAGCGCTGCTGGCGCTTTATAACTTTCGGCGCAGCGACTACGCCGAAGACGAACTGCCGCTGGAAGGCACGCGCTGGGGCATGGACCTGTTCCACCCCCAGGCCCTGAAAGACATGGGCATCCAGCTCGGCACCGGCATGGCGGCCGGCGCCATGGCCGGCGCCGCCGTCGATCTGTTCAGCGCCGGCCTGAGCCTGGGCACCGGCATGCTGATCGGCGCGGCGGCCGGCGGGCTTTGGCAAGGCGTGGAACGCTTTGGCGGCCGCATCCTGGGCAAGCTGCGCGGCTACCGCGAGATCACCGTGGACGACACCGTGCTGCGCCTGCTGGCCTTGCGGCAACGCCAACTGATTCTTGCGCTGGAACGCCGCGGCCACGCCGCGCGCGATCCGCTGCGGCTGGACCGCCCCGCCGACCAGGCCTGGCGTTCGGGCCGCCTGCCCGACGCCCTGAAAGAGGCCCGCAGCCGCCCGGAATGGTCCGCCCTGGGCAAAGACCATGACGACGACGAACGCCGCAAGCGCGTCGTGGCCGAATTGGCTCGCGCCTTGGCGGAAGATGCCCGCGACACATGAGATGAATATCGCGCACCCCGGCGCGACGCCAGAAGAACCCAACTCATCCCCGCAAGCAAAGCAAACGCAGTGTTTTCCCCCACCCGCAACCAAGTACTAACCCCAAGTCAAAACGATTGACGCTTAAATCATTGCCTCTATAAGATTCGACCTACATTGGCGCGTCATTACGCGCCAAGAAGAATCACCCGAGGTCTGGTTTATCGTGAATCCGAAGCCCTATGCAGTGATCGCCACCGCCCCGCCCGCAGACGCGCGCGCGGCAGCCCGCCTTCAACAGCAAGACCTCGCATTGTCGTAAGCAGTACGCCGTGCCCCCGGCCTGAATAGGGGCGGGGGCCCTGTCACTTCTGTCGCGCCATCGACGCGCACCACACGGAGCACAAAGGGCTATGCGTATCACACCATTCATCAAGAAATCGGCGCTGGCGCTCGCGGTTTGCGGCGCCATGCTGGCAGGCACCGCGCATGCCAAGACCCTGCATTGGGCCTATCAGGGCGACGCCACCTCTATGGACCCGATGGCGCTGAACGAGACGTTCACGCTGGGCTTCCAGGGAAACATCTACGAAACCCTGGCTGGCTACGACGGCGACATGAAGCTGACGCCGCTGCTGGCCGAAAGCTGGGAAAACACCGAACCCACCAAGTGGGTGTTCAAGCTGCGCAAGGGCGTCAAGTTCCATGATGGGTCGCCCTTTACGGCCGATGACGTCATTTTCTCGTGGAAACGCAGCCTGACGCCCGGCTCGGACATGAAGGGCTACGGCGCCAAGGCGTCCGAGGTAAAGAAAATCGATGACTACACCATCGAAGTCACCACGCCCACGCCCAATCCCATTCTGCCGCGCGAATGGACCTTCCTGTACATCATGAGCAAGTCGTGGTCTGAAAAGAACAAGACCACCGAAGCCACCAATGTGAAGGGCGACAACCAGGGCAACTACGCCAACCTGCACGCGAACGGCACCGGTCCTTTCATGCTGGTACAGCGCCAGCCCGACGTCAAGACCACGCTCAAGCGTTACGACGGATACTGGGACAAGGGCATCAAGACCAACGTCACCGAGGTCGTATTCCAGCCCATTACCCAGGAAGCCACGCGCGTGGCGGCGCTGATTTCCGGTGAAATGGATATCGTGCAGCCAGTGCCGGTGCAAGACTGGCAGCGCCTGGAAAGCGCCCAGGGCGTCAAGCCCCTGACCGAGCCGGAAGCGCGCGCCGTGTTCATCGGCATGGACCAGCATCGCGACGAACTGCTGTTCTCGAACATCAAGGGCAAGAATCCCTTCAAGGACGCCCGCGTGCGCGAAGCCGTGGTGCTGGCGGTGGATATCGAGGCCATCAACAAGAAGATCATGCGCGGCGCGGCCAAACCGCTGGGCTCGCTGGTGGCCACCTCGGTCAATGGCTACGACGACTCGTTCGGCACGCCGTATAAACCGGATCCGGCCAAGGCCAAGAAGCTGCTGGCCGAGGCGGGCTATCCGGATGGCTTCGAGGTGACGCTGGACTGCCCCAACGACCGCTACGTCAATGACGAGAAGGTCTGCCAGGCGGTGGCGGGCATGCTGGCGCGCGTGGGCATCAAGATCAACCTGCTGGCGCAGACCAAGTCGAAGTACTTCGGCAAGATCCTGCTGCAGGCGGGTAACCAGACCAGCATGTACATGCTGGGTTGGACCCCCAGCTCCACCGACGCGCACAACGTGCTGCTGAACCTGGCCGCGTGCCGCGACAGCAAGACGGCCGCGGGCCAGTTCAACCTGGGTGGCTACTGCAATCCGAAAGTCGATGAACTGACCAACAAGATCGGCGTGGAAACCGACCAGGCCAAGCGCAACGCCATGATCAAGGAAGCCTTCGACATCGTGCGCAACGACTACGGATACCTGCCTTTGCACCAGCAGCCCATGTCCTGGGGAGTGAAAGACGGCGTGGAAGTCGTGCAGCGCGCCGACGACGTACTGGACCTGCGCAGCGTCGTCATGCCCTGACGCGTTGTTGTCCGGCCTGACGGCGGCATGGCGGGCCATCTGCTCGCCGTGCCGCTGGCCGGACACGCATCGGCGTCCCGCGCCGATGCGGTCTTCAATCAGGGAACTCAATAATGCTGTCTTTCATCGGGCAACGCCTGCTGCAGTCCGTGCTGGTCATGCTGACCGTCGCGCTGATTGCATTTTCGATGTTCCGTTATGTGGGCGACCCGATCGTCAGCATGGTGGGACAGGACACCACCGATGCCCAGCGCGCGGAACTGCGTGAAAGCCTGGGATTGAACGATCCGTTCGTCGTGCAATATGCGCGCTTCGTGCGCAACGCGGTGCACGGCGATTTCGGCATTTCGTACCGCCACCGCCAGCCGGTCAGCAAACTGATCGAAGAACGCCTGCCCGCCACGCTGGAGCTGTCTCTGGTATCGGCGCTGATGGCGCTGTGCTTCGGGATACCCATGGGCATTTATACGGCGCTGCGGCGCTACGGCGTGCTGTCGCGCGCGTTCATGGCCTTGTCGCTGGCGGGCATTTCGCTGCCGACCTTCCTGATCGGCATCTTGCTGATTCTGGTATTCAGCGTACAGCTGCGCTGGCTGCCCAGCTTCGGGCGCGGCGACGTCATATCCATCGGCGGCTGGACCACCGGCCTGCTGACCGCATCCGGCCTTAAAGCGCTGATCCTGCCCGCCATTACCCTGGCGTTGTTCCAGATGACGCTGATCATGCGGCTGGTGCGTGCCGAAATGCTGGAAGTGCTGCGCTCGGACTTCATCAAGTTCGGCCGGGCCCGCGGTTTGCCGGAACGACTGATCAATTTCCGCCACGCGCTCAAGAACACGCTGGTGCCGGTCATTACGATCACCGGCCTGCAGCTGGGGTCCATCATCGCCTTCGCCATCATCACCGAAACCGTGTTCCAGTGGCCAGGCATGGGCCTGTTGTTCATACAGGCTATCAGTACGGTCGACATTCCCGTGATGGCAGCCTACCTGGTGCTGATCGCTTTTTTCTTCGTCGTGATCAATCTTATCGTCGACATGCTGTACCTGGCCGTCGACCCACGCTTGCGCGTGCAGAGCAAATGAAGGAACACCAATGATTGCTCGCATAGCTCCCTTATTCACGCGCGCGGCCGACAGCGACCTGTGGTACAGCTTCAGGCGCACGCCCAGCGCAGTGATATCGGCCATAGTCACGCTGGCAATTCTGGTGGGCGCCCTGTGCGCGCCCATCATCGCGCCGCACAACCCGTTCGACCTGGCGTCGCTGAACATCATGGACGCCAATACGCCGCCGGCCTGGAACCCCGACGGTAATGCCGATTTCCTGCTGGGCACCGATGACCAGGGCCGCGACATCCTGTCGGCCATTCTGTATGGCTCGCGCGTGTCGCTGTTCGTGGGTTTTGCCTCGGTGCTGTTCTCGATGGTGCTGGGCGTATCGCTGGGCCTGATCAGCGGTTACGTGGGCGGCCGGGTCGATAGCATCATTATGCGCATCGCCGACGTGCAATTGTCGTTTCCGGCGATTCTTATCGCGCTGTTGATCGACGGCGTGGCACGCGGCGTGTTGCCGCGCGACATGCACAATGAACTGGCGCTGTACGTACTGATCTTCGCCATTGGCATATCGGGCTGGGTGCAGTATGCGCGCACCGTGCGCGGCTCGACCATGGTCGAGCGCAACAAAGAATACGTGCAGGCCGCCAAGCTGATCGGCATCGGGCCGCTGACTATTCTGCGCCGCCACATACTGCCCAACGTCATGGGCCCGGTACTGGTCATCGCCACTATCCACCTGGCCATTGCCATCATCACCGAAGCCACGCTGTCGTTCCTGGGCGTGGGCGTCCCACCCACCGCCCCGTCGCTGGGCACGCTGATCCGCATCGGCAACAGCTACTTGTTCTCGGGCATGTGGTGGATTTCGATTTTCCCGGGGATCGCCCTGGTTGCGCTGGTGCTGTCAGTGAACCTGCTGGGCGACTGGCTGCGCGACGCGCTCAACCCCAAGCTGCGCTGAAGGATCGTCATGGCATTGCTCGACATCGACAAAATGCGCATCGAGTTCGCCAGCCGGCGCGGCACGCTGGTGGCGGTGGACGGCGTTTCGTTGACGCTGGACCGCGGCGAGATACTGGGCGTCGTGGGGGAATCCGGGGCGGGCAAGTCCACCATCGGCAACGCCGTCATCGGCCTGCTGGAATTCCCGGGCCGGCTGGCGGGCGGCGAAGTGCACCTGGACGGCCAGCGCATCGACACCCTGTCCGAACCCGACAAGCGCAAGGTGCGCGGCCGGCGCATCGGCATGATTTTCCAGGACCCGCTGACTTCCCTCGACCCGCTGCAAACGGTGGAAAGCCAGTTGGTGGAAACCATGCTGGTGCACCTGGACCTGAACACCAGCCAGGCCGGACAGCGCGCCGTGGACTTGCTGCGGCAAGTCGGCATCGACCAACCGGAACTGCGCGTCAAGCAGTATCCGCACCAGTTCTCGGGCGGCATGCGCCAGCGCGTGGTGATTGCGCTGGCCCTGTGCTGCGAGCCCGAAATCATCATCGCCGACGAACCCACCACGGCGCTCGACGTATCGATCCAGGCGCAGATACTGGAACTGCTGCGCAAGCTGTGCAAAGACAAACAGGTGGGCATGATCATCATCACGCACGACATGGGCGTGATTGCCGACGTTACCGATCGCGTGGCGGTCCTGTACCGCGGCAAACTGGTCGAGCAGGGCCCCACTACCAAGATATTGGGCAACCCCGATCACCCCTATACCCGCAGCTTGATCTCGGCGGTGCCGCGGCCCGACATCAAACTGCGGCGGTTTCCGCTGGTGACGTACATCGAAGATGTAAAAACGCCCATCGAACCGCTGGATGTGGCCACCCACTGGCTGGGCCAGCGGCGCGACTTCGGCCAGGCCTCGGGCGGGCCGCTGGTGCAGGCGCAAGACCTGGGCATGCGCTTCATCCTGAAAAATGCTTTCCTGGCGCGCAACCGCCGCACGCTCGATGCGGTCAGGCAGGTCGATCTGTCGATCGCGCAGGGCGAGGTGTTCGGCCTGGTGGGCGAGTCCGGTTCGGGCAAGTCGACGGTGGCGCGCTTGATCTCGGGGCTGTACACCCCCAGCAGCGGGTCGGTAACGTTCAACGGCACCAACCTCACCGCCTTGAAGGACGAGAAGCAGCTCAATGCCTTCCGGCGCCAGATCCAGATGGTGTTCCAGGATCCGTTCTCTTCACTGAACCCGCGCATGCGCGTGCTGGACATTGTGGCCGAACCTATCCGGTTCCACAAACTGGCCGACAACGAAACCCACACGCGCCGCGTGGTCGCCGACCTGCTCGATATCGTCGGGCTGGGCGCGGCCGCGGCGCGGCGCTACCCGCATGAGTTTTCCGGCGGCCAGCGGCAACGCATCTGCATTGCCCGCGCGCTGGCCACGCGACCGCGCTTTCTGATTTGCGACGAACCGACCTCGGCGCTGGACGTGTCCATCCAGGCGCAGATCCTGAACCTGCTGAAAGACCTGCAAGAGCAGTTGGGCCTGACCATGCTGTTCATCAGCCACGACCTGCCGGTCATCCGCCAGATGTGCGACCGCGTCGGCGTGATGCGATACGGCGAACTGCTGGAAGTGGCCGACACCGAAACCCTGTTCAATGCCCCGCAGCACGAGTACACCCGGCATCTGCTGGGCCTGATGCCGCGACTGCAAGTCATGTCCCGCGAAGGACTGGAGGTGGAATCATGAGCAAGCCCGGCCCCATGCTGTTTACGGGCGGCAACGTATTCGACGGCCGCGGCGAGCGGCTGTCCGGCCATGCCGTGCTGGTGGAAGAAGGGCGTATCGCCAAAGTGGCGCCGGCCGGCCAGTTCGAAGGCTATGCCGGCCAGCGCGTGGATACCGCGGGCATGACGCTGATGCCCGGCCTGGCCGATTGCCATGTGCACCTGGTGTTTACCGGCAGCGCCGACCCGCATGCACAAATGAGCCGCCAGGGTCCCGCGCAAATTACGCTGACTGCACTGGAAAACGCCCAGGCGGCCCTGCGCGGCGGCATTACCGCGGTGCGCGATTGCGGCGGCAAGGACTACCTGGAATTCGGCGTGCGCGATGCCATCGCGCGCGGCATCTTCACCGGCCCCACCATCAAGGCGGCCGGCCGGATGATCTGCATGACCGGCGGGCATGGCAACCGCACTGGCCGCGTGGCCGACGGCTGCGACGAGGTCGTCAAGGCCGTGCGTGAACAAGTGCACGCCGGCTGCGACCTGGTGAAAATCATGGCCACCGGCGGCGTCATGACGCCGGGCGTCAGCCCCATGGACGCCCACTACAGCTTCGACGAAATGCGGGTCGGGGTGCACGAGGCCAAGCGGTTCGGCAAAAGCACGGCCAGCCATGCGCAAGGCACCGAAGGCATCCTGAACGCGGTGCGCGCGGGCATCGACTCTATCGAACACGGTATCTTCATGGACCAGCAGTGCCTGGACGAGATGCTCGAGCGCCAGACCTACCTGGTGCCCACCATCGCGGCGCTGCGCAACATCCTGGACAACGCCGAGCGCGGCATCCCGTCCTATGTGGTGGACAAGGCGCGCGCCGTCGAACAGCGCCACCGCGAGTCGTTCCAGATGTATTACCGCGCCGGCGGACGCATTGCCATGGGCACCGATGCGGGCACGCCATTCAACCGCCACGGCCGCAATGCCGAAGAACTGGCTTATATGGTGCAGTTCGGCATGACGCCCACCGATGCGCTGGTGGCGGGCACTTCGCGGGCACATGACCTGATGGGCATGCCCGGCCATGGCATCGTGGCCGAAGGCGCCGTCGCCGATCTGCTGCTGGTGCGCGGCGACCCGACACAAGACATCGGCCAGGCAGCCGACGCACAGCATCACGTGGCGGTGTTCAAGCAGGGCATACTGGTGTCGGGCAGCCTGGGCCCGGGTGTCTGACACCCCTGCGGGGAATCAGACACCCGGCATTAGACTTGTGGCGGTATCCCGGCCACTCTTCTGCCTGGCCCGCGCCTGATTTATCGCGGCCTACCAGCGGCCCGAGGCGCCGCCGCCGCCGCTGCGTCCGCCGCCTCCGCCAAAACCGCCGCCGCCTCCCCGCCCGCCGCCGAATCCACCACCGAAGCCGCCACCTCCGCCACGGCCACCGCGCCGCGCCGAATTCAGCAGGCGGCGCTTGATGCCCAGGACACCCAGCAGCCCGCTGACCGCAAAACCGCCTACGCCGCCCAGCGCCGCCGCCCACCAGGTGCCGAACGTCATCCACGACACCGCCGCCACGGCCAGCCCGGCCACGATGGCCGGCAGCCCCAGCATGAAGGCTCCCAGCATCAGGAAGAAGGGCCAGTTCTCGGCCTGGCCGTCGTCTTGCGCTTGCGCAGGCGGCGGCAAGGATTCGCCGTCGATCAGCTTTTCAATGGCGGCCACGCCGGCGTCGATGCCCGCGGCGAAATCGCCCGCCTGCAGGTGCGGCACGATCTGTTCGCGGATGATGCGGCCGGCCATGGCATCGGGAATGGCGCCTTCCAGCCCGTAGCCGACCTCGATGCGCAAGGCGCGATCATCCTTGGCCACCACCAGCAGCACACCGTCGTCAGTATTCTTGCGGCCCAGTTTCCATTGATCGAATACGCGCGTGGCGTACTGCTCGATCGTGTCGGGCGCCGTGGAGGGAACCATCAGCACCGCGACTTGCGCGCCTTTGCGTTGTTCCAGGGCGGCCAGGCGTTGGTCCAGGGCCTGGCGGCGCGCGGCATCCAGTGTGCCAGTCATGTCCGTGACACGCGCCTGCAAAGTCGGCACCGTCGCCGGCGCGGCCGGCTGTGCCCCGGCCGGCATGCCTGCCAGCAGGCCCAGCAGCACCAGCAGGGCGCCCAGCCAGGCGCCGCACGCACGCAGCACCGCTGGCAGCCCGTTACTGGGCCGGCTTGGAAGCACTTGCATCATTGCTGAAGCGGATTTCGGGCGGCCGCGAAACGGCAGCCTCG
>DASPIV010000596.1:0-3309 GCA_035628955.1 Bordetella sp. | reverse complement strand
GCCAACCGACTTTCAGGCGGCTGTTGCCGGAATCGATGAGCAGGATCATGGTTGGCCCCCGGACAAGCCGGCGGCGGGCCGGATCGAGACTTCGCCCACCGACACGGGCACCCGTTCCCGGGCCGTTTGCACATACAGGCGGCCCTGGTCGTCCAGGCCTTGCGCGGTGCCGCTGAACAGCACGGCGCCCTGGTCGATGACATTGACCGCGCGGCCAGCCAGCGCATCCACCGCGTCGAAGCGGGCTCGAAAGGGGACGAAGCCAGCGGATTCGAGCTCGCGCACCGCCTCGCGCCAGGCGGTGGCGGTGGCGCAGACGATGTCGGCGGCGCTGACCGGGGCACTGCCGGCCTGTTCGACCACACTTGTCCAGTCGGCCACCGACCGGCCCAGCGACTGCGACAGGGTTGCGGCATCGCGCAGGTTTACGCCCATGCCGATGACGACGGTGTAGCCGCCCGGCACGTCCGGGTCGCGGGTCGATTCCACCAGCACGCCGGCCAGCTTGGCGTCGTGCCATTGCACGTCGTTAGGCCATTTGACGCATAGTGCGCCGCTGCCGCCGGCCAGGGTCCGCAACGCTTCGCAGGCGGCCAGCCCGGCCAGCGGCGACAATGCCGGCAAGCGGTTGGCGGGCATGCGCACCGGGTAGGCGCACGAGAACATCAATGCCGCGCCCGTGCGGTTCTGCCAGGGGCGCCCGGCCCGGCCGCGGCCGGTTTGCTGCAGGTGCGTGCCCAGCAACCACGTACCCGCGCCCGCGCGCGCGCGGGCCAGCAGGTCGGCATTGGTGGACCCGGTGCTGGCTGTCCAGGCGATGGCCTGGAAACCGTCCAGCCGCGCGGACAGCTCGCGCGCCAGCGCCTCGGGCGCGGGCAGGTCGGTGTGGCGGGCATCAGTAAGCATGGCGGCGATTGTAGGGCACCGTGCCGTGGCGGGCCACGGCCGCGGCGGGTTGGTAACATGCAGGCTGCCCTTTTTTCTTTGCGCCCGTTCATGCCCGCACGTACCGAAACCCAGGCCTTTACCGGCGAAGCCGGTTTGATCGATTGCGCCATCGACTGGCCCGCCGACGCGCCGCGCGGCTGGGCGTTGGTGTTGCACCCGCATTCGCTGCAGGGCGGCGCCCGCGACAACAAGGTCGTGACCACCATATCGCGCGCCTGCGTGCAGCATGGCCTGGTGGCGGTGCGGCCCGACTTCCGGGGGGTGGGCAAGTCTGAAGGCGAGTTCGACAAGGCCCGTGGCGAAACCCGGGACATGCTGGCGCTGGTGGCGCAGGTGCGCGCCCGCTATCCCGACCTGGCGGGTACGCCCTGGGTGCTGGCCGGCTTTTCGTTCGGCACCGCGGTGGCCGCGCAAACCTACGCGGGCCTGGCCGATGCGGGCGACCCGGCCTTGCCGGTGGCGCTGATGCTGATGGGGGCGGCGGTGCAGCGCTTCCAGGCCAACGAGATCGAAGTGCCGGCCGACACGCTGATGGTGCATGGCGAACAGGACGATGTGGTGCCCTTGGCCGAAACCCTGGACTGGGCCCGCCCGCGCGATGTGCCGGTGGTGGTGGTGCCGGGCGCCACGCATTTCTTCCATGGCAAGCTGCTGGTGCTGCGCGCCCTGGTGCAGGCGCGGCTGAAAGTGGCGCTGGACTAGCATCGGGCCAGACCGCCGGGCGCGCCATGGGTAGCATCGCGTTACCTGCCCGGATGGCCCGGAACGTTATCGCGGCCGCGCAGTCTTATCCCCCTGCCTATAATGATGCAGCTTTTTGCCCGCGTGGGCGGCCTTTGATCGTGGACTTCTCTTGCCGATGAAAAAAAATCGTTCCCTTCTGTCTTCTGTTGCGTTTTCCCGCCGCGTGTTGGCCGGCGCCGTGCTGTCGGCAATGACGGTGGCATCCGCGCCCGCCTGGGCGCAACAGCAGCCGGCGGCGCCCGCGGGCAGTACCGTGCCTGCCGCGGCGGCCGTGACGCCCGTGGCGGAACTATCGTCGGTGCCGGCACCCACCATTGCGGCGCGTGCCTGGGTCACCATCGATGTCAGCAGCGGTCAGTTGCTGGCGGCGGCCAACCCCGACATGCAGATCGAGCCGGCCTCGCTGACCAAGATCATGACTGCCTACGTGGTGTTCAATGCGCTGAAAGAAAAGCGCATCACCCTGGATCAACAGGTACCGGTGTCCGAGCACGCCTGGCGTACCGGCGGTTCGCGCATGTTCATCGAGCCGCGCAAGCCCGTTACGATCGATGAGCTCATCCAGGGCATGATCGTGCAGTCGGGCAACGACGCATCGGTGGCGCTGGCCGAGGCCGTGGGCGGCAGCGAATCGGCTTTTGCCGCGCTCATGAACCAAGAAGCCGAACGCCTGGGCATGGCCCACACGCACTTCATGAACTCCACCGGCCTGCCCGATCCGCAGCACGTCACCACCGTGGCCGACCTGGCGGTATTGTCGGCTGCCCTGATCAACGATCACCCCGACTACTACCACTACTACAAGCAAAAAGAGTTCACCTATAACAAGATCACGCAGCCCAACCGCAATCGCCTGCTGTGGGCCGACCCGTCGGTCGACGGCATGAAAACCGGCCACACCGATGCGGCTGGCTATTGCCTGGTATCCACGGCGGTGCGCGGCGATCGCCGCGTGCTGACCGTGCTGGCCGGCGCCGACAGCGAAGCCACCCGCGCCGAAGAAAGCCTGAAGCTGCTGAACTGGAGCTTCCAGAACTTCGATACGGTCAAGCTGTACGACAAGAGCCAGCCCGGCCTGGACGCACGCGTCTGGGAAGGCACGGTCGAAACCGTCAAGCTGGGCCCGCCCAAGCCGGTGTCGCTGACCGTGCCGCGCGGCAAGTCCGGCGAGATCAAGCCGGTGGCGCAGCGTACCGATCCGCTGGTGGCACCGCTGGCCAAGGGCCAGCAAGTCGGTACCTTGCAACTCACGCTGGATGGCAAGGTGCTGCGCACCGAACCGCTGGTGGTCCAAGAAGACGTCGAGCGCGCCGGGTTCTTCGGCCGCATGGTCGACATGGTCAAGCGCAAGTTCCAATAACGTCGTTACCCATCCGGGCCGGCGGCGCCGCCGCCGCCGCCCTTCATATTCAGGAGCCATCCATGATTCCGGGCATGCCGGGCGACAGCCAGGTGTATCTCAACGGTGAATTCACGCGGGCCGACCAGGCCAAGATCTCGGTGCTGGACCGGGGCTTCATTTTCGGCGACGGCATCTACGAAGTCGTGCCGGTCTACGACGGCAAGCCGTTCCGCATGGCCGAACACCTCGACCGGCTGGACCGCAGCCTGAAGGCG
>DASPIV010000595.1:0-5189 GCA_035628955.1 Bordetella sp. | reverse complement strand
GAACGCTATCGGCGCCGTATCGAGCGCGGCACCAACGGCCGCCTGATGCTGTTCTTCGGTGCCCGCACGCAACGCGAACTGCCGTACTTCGGCCCCTTGATGCGGCTGCCCCGCGATTTCATCGACATCAACCTGGCGTTGTCGCGCGATGCATCGCAGCCCCGGCGCTACGTGCAGGACCTGATCCGCGAGCGCGCCGCCGACGTGCTGGATCTGTTGGCCGATACCAATACCTGCATTTATGTCTGCGGCCTGAAGGGCATGGAGACCGGCGTGCTGGACGCTCTGCACGAGGTGGCCGTGCAAGCCGGACAGGATTGGACTATCCTGCACGATGTGTTGCGCCGCGAGGGGCGGCTGCACTTCGAGACGTATTAGACGGCCTCCGCGCGGCAGCGCGGCGCGCCACCTGCAACATGCTCCGGCGTGCCTGGTCACGCCGGTTTTTTATTCGAGAAGCCGACGATGAAGTTCGCAGAATTCAAGGAAGGCATGCTGATCCATGCCGGTCCGGTCACGGTAACCGAAACCGAAATCCTGCAGTTTGCGCGCCAGTATGATCCGCAATGGTTCCACACCGACGTCCAGCGCGCGGCCCAGGGGCGCTGGGGCGGGCTGATCGCCAGCGGCTGGCATACCTGCGCCCTGGCCATGCGCATGGCGGTCGATGGCGCCCTGCATGATTCCGAATCGTTCGGCTCGCCTGGCTTGGGCGAAGTGCGCTGGCGCGTGCCGGTCAGGCCTGGCGATGCCCTGCGCCTGCAAGCGCGCGTGCAGGCGGTGCGCCGCTCGACCACGCGCACCGACCTGGGCATCATTTCCTGGAGCTGGACCGTGGTGAACCAGCACGACGAAGCCGTGCTTGAACTCGACGCCACCAGCCTGTTCGACCTGGGCGAAGGCGGATAGCTCTGGCCGGCGCAGTCAGGCCCGCCAGGCAGCCATCGCCTTAGCTGAACGCCTGGATGCCTGTCTGGGCGCGGCCCAGTATCAGGGCGTGCACGTCGTGCGTGCCTTCGTAGGTGTTCACCACTTCCAGGTTGACCAGGTGGCGGGCCACGCCGAACTCGTCGGAGATGCCGTTGCCGCCCAGCATGTCGCGCGCCAGGCGGGCGATGTCTAGCGCCTTGCCGCACGAATTGCGCTTCATGATGGACGTGATTTCCACCGCGGCCGTGCCTTCGTCTTTCATGCGGCCCAGGCGCAGGCAGCCTTGCAGGCCCAGCGTGATCTCGGTCTGCATGTCGGCCAGCTTCTTCTGGATCAGTTGGTTGGCCGCCAGCGGGCGGCCGAACTGCTTGCGGTCCAGCGTGTACTGGCGGGCGGTATGCCAGCAGGCTTCGGCCGCACCCAGCGCACCCCAGGCAATGCCGAAGCGGGCCGAGTTCAGGCAGGTGAAGGGGCCGCGCAGGCCCGACACGTCGGGCAGCATCTGTTCGGCCGATACTTCTACTTCGTCCATGACGATTTCACCGGTGATCGAGGCACGCAGGCCCACCTTGCCATGGATGGCCGGGGCCGACAGGCCCTGCATGCCTTTTTCCAGGATGAAGCCGCGGATCTTGCCGTCGTGGTCGCCGCCCACGCACTTGGCCCACACCACGAACACGTCGGCGATGGGCGAATTGGTGATCCACATTTTGTTGCCCGACACCTTGTAGCCGCTGCCGGTCAGCACGGCGCGGGTTTCCATGCCGTTGGGGTCGGAGCCGTGGTTGGGTTCGGTCAGGCCGAAGCAGCCGATCCATTCGCCGCTGGCCAGCTTGGGCAGGTATTTCTGCTTCTGCGCTTCGCTGCCGAATTCATTGATGGGCACCATCACCAGTGACGACTGCACGCTCATCATCGAACGGTAGCCCGAATCGACACGCTCGACTTCACGGGCGATCAGGCCGTAGCTGACATAGTTCAGGCCCGCGCCGCCATATTCGGTGGGAATGGTGGCGCCCAGCAGGCCCAGTGCGCCCATTTCGGCGAAGATCTCGGGGTCGGTCTGTTCGTTGCGAAAGGCGTTGAGCACGCGCGGGGCCAGCTTGTCTTGCGCGTAGGCCGCGGCGGCGTCGCGCACCATGCGTTCTTCATCGGTGAGCTGCTGGTCGAGCAACAACGGGTCTTGCCAGTGGAAAGAAGGATTCGAGGACATGCAGAAGTCTCCGGAGTGTATGTCGGAATATCAGGGATAAGTGCGTGCGGTGCCGTGCGTGCCTTACTTGCGGGCCGCGAGCGCCGCGTCGCGGATTTTTTCCAGAGTGGTCGACGGCGTAATGGTTTCGGGGTCGAGCAGGCAGTGCAGAATGGCCGGCTTGCCGCTGGCCAGCGCGCGTTCGAAGGCCGGTGCGAACTGGTCGGTGCTTTCGACCCGTTCGCCATGGCCGCCGAAGGCCTGCGCATAGGCGGCGAAATCGGGGTTCTGCAGCGCGGTGGCCGAGACGCGGCCGGGGTAGTGTTTTTCCTGGTGCATGCGAATAGTGCCGTACATGCCGTTGTCGATCAGCACCACGACGATGGGCAACTGGTACTGCACGGCGGTGGCGAATTCCTGGCCATGCATCATGAAGCAGCCATCGCCGGCAAAACACACCACGGTTTTTTCGGGCTGCACCCGCTTGGCTCCCACGGCAGCCGGCAGGCCGTAGCCCATGGAACCGGATGTTGGCGCCAACTGCGTGCCGTAGCGGGTAAAGCGGTGGAAGCGGTGCAGCCAGGTGGCATAGTTGCCTGCGCCGTTGGCCATGATGGCGTCGGCCGGCAGCGTACGCTCCAGGTAGGCCATGACTTCGCCCATTTGCAACGCGCCCGGTGTGCGTACCTTGGCCGGATCGCTCCAGTCCAGGTATGACTGGCGCAGCGCGGCGGTGCCGTCAGCCCAGGCCGGCCGCGCCGGGCCCTGCACGTCGGCGAGCGAACGCGCGAATGCGGCCGGCGACGTATTGATGGCCAGCGTGGGGCGGTAGACGCGGCCCAGCTCGGTGCTGTCGGGGTGCACGTGCACCAACTGCTGGCGCGGCACCGGGATGTCCAGCATCGTGTAGGCCTGGCTGGGGCTTTCCGACATGCGGCCGCCCACCAGCAGCACCAGGTCGGCGTCGGCCACGCGCTTGGCCAGCGCCGGGTTGATACCCAGGCCCACGTCGCCTATGAAGCAGGGGTGGTCGGCCGGAAACAGCATCTGGCGCCGGAACGACACCGCCGTGGGCAGGGCCAGGCGCTGCGCGAAATCGGCAAACTGGGCCACGGCCTCGGCGCTCCAGCGCGAACCGCCCAGAATGGCCATGGGCGCGCGGGCCCGCGACAGCAACTGCTGCAATTCATCGAGCTGGCCGGCGGCGGGCGCCGAGTCGATCACTTCATAGTGAGGGGCGTCGGCCACGCTGGCGGTTTCGGTCAGCATGTCTTCGGGCAGTGCGATCACCACCGGGCCGGGCCGGCCCGAGGTCGCCACGTGGAAGGCGCGCGAAATCAGTTCGGGAATGCGCTCGACCTGGTCGATCTCGGTCACCCATTTGGCCTGCGTGCCGAATACGGCGCGGTAATCCATTTCCTGGAAAGCCTCGCGCTCGCGCATGCCGCGCTCGATCTGGCCTACGAACAGGATCAGCGGGGTGGAGTCCTGCTTGGCGATGTGGATGCCCGCCATGGCGTTGGCCGCGCCCGGGCCCCGCGTGACCATACAGATGCCGGGTTCGCCGGTCAGCTTGCCGTGCGCGTCGGCCATCATGGCCGCGCCGCCTTCCTGGCGGCACACCGTGACGTCGATGCGGGCATCGTGCAGGCCGTCCAGCACGGCCAGGTAGCTTTCGCCGGGCACGCAGAACACGTGCTTGACGCCGTGGGCGGTCAGTTGGTCGACCAGGATGTGGCCGCCCAGGCGGGGGGCGCTAGGTATGGAAGTAGAAGTCGTCATAGTTACCCGGGATTCAAGCCGTCGAGCATAATGTTCCTGGGTTGCACAATGCAATTGATAAAATTGCACAATCTATTGACCTGCCGGCACGTCGTCCCCAGGTTTGGCGGCGGCCGTCGGTAACACTACACGCTATCTTCCCATGAGAAACGGCATCCCCAACCTTAGCGCCCTGCAGGCTTTCGAGGCTTCGGCCCGCCTGGGCAGTTTTTCGCGCGCCGCCGAAGAGCTGTCGCTGACGCACAGCGCGGTCTACCGGCAGGTGGCCAGCCTGGAAGCCCGGCTGGGGGTGGAACTGTTCACGCGGGTGCGCCGCCGTATCGTGCTGACCGACCATGGCGCCGAGTACGCTGGGCGCATCCGGCACCACCTGGACCAGATCGAAAAAGACACCTTCGGCCTGGTCAGCCGTACCGGCATGGGCCGCAGCATCCATATCGCGGTGGTGCCCACGCTGGCCACTACCTGGTTGATCCCGCGGCTGGCCAGCTTCCAGCAACTGCATCCGGACATTACCGTCAGCCTGTCGGTGCGCACGCTGCCGTTCCAGTTCAAAGACCAACCCTTTGATGGCGCGCTGTACCATGCCAGCGGCATCTGGCCTGGCACCCAGGGGGCTTTGCTGTTTGCCGAAAAAGAGCTGGTGCCGGTCTGTGCGCCCCACCTGCCGCGCCGTACCGAAGAGGGCCTGGCCGGCCTGACGCACTTGCATCTGAGTTCGCGCCCCGACGCCTGGCGGCAATGGTATGCGGCCATCCGGCAGTCCTATGGGCCGCAAGCGGCCGGCGGGCCGCGCTACGAACTGTTCACCATGATGCTGGCCGCCGCCCAGGCCGGCCTGGGCGTGGGGCTGGTGCCGCATTTCCTGGCCCGGCCCGCGCTGCAGGCCGGCACGCTGGTGCAACCCGTGCCGCAAGTACTGGCCGTGGGGCAGGGCTATTACTTCGGCTATCCGCAGCGCGACGAGCGTTCCGATGCCCTGCGGGCATTCGAGGCCTGGTTGAAGTCGGCCTCGTAGTGCGCGGCGATTCCTGATCCGCTATGGGTCGGCGGGCCGCCCGCAGCGGCGGCTGGCGATCTTTCGTATGATCTATCAAAAATCGCCATAAACAACTATATTCCACCATGATTGCCGCAAATAACACCGCAGAATGACGGAATTTGACCGGAATCACTTATAAACACTCAACTCCTCTACCCCGGGACACACCGGGCGCAGCGGAGCCAGGCATGACAAGATAGGAGACAAACATGTTCCGCACCCGGTTGACGCGGCGTGGCGCCC
>DASPIV010000594.1:0-5237 GCA_035628955.1 Bordetella sp. | reverse complement strand
GACGAATTTCACCAGGATCAGATACCAGGTGACCAGCGACATGATGATCAGAATGGCGAACAGCGTCTTGCCGACGAAATCGCTCTGTGCCACGAAGTGCAGGAACCCCATGTCGGCCGGCACAGGTAGCGGCGGCGGCAGGGCCGCGGCGGCTTGCTGCGCCGTATTGGCGGCCTGCGACAGCGCCGGGGCGGCCTGGTTCAGGGCGTCGGCGGCCTGCTGCACAGCCGGCGCGGCTCCGGAAACCGCCGGCGCGGCGGTGGCGGCTGCCGCCGGGGCGGTGGCCGCGCCAGGCGCGGCGGGCGCCGTGCTCGCCTGCGCCACCAGAATGGCGTTATGCATAGCGTTGGACATCTCAGTTCCTCATCACGAAATCGAATGGTAATTTGGCTTTGGCCGGATACGCCACGCCATTGCGGGTCAGGGGCTTGAAGCGCGCTTTGCGCGCGGCGGTCAGGGCCGACTCGTCCAGCCGGGTATAACCCGACGACTGGGCGAGCGTGGCGCGCTCGACCAGGCCTTGTGTATTGATCTCCACCAGCACCACCACCCGGCCCTCTTCGCGCAGGCGCTTGGAGGTCATGGGATAGACCGGCAAGGGGCGGCGTCCCATGTACTCGACGCTGGACACCATGATGGGTTCGTCGGGCGGCGGGCCCTGCACCGGCGCTTGCGTTACCTGCGCCCCTTCAGGCGCGCCGGTAGGCGGCGTCTCGACCTTGGGTGCCTCGACCGGCTTCTCGATCTTGGGCTTGGGTTTTGGTTTCGGCTTGGGTTTGGGCTTCGGCTTGGGTTTCGGTTTAGGCGCCGGCTCGGGCGCCTTCTCGACCACAGGCTCGGGTTCGGGTTCAATAACCGGCTCGGGCTCGATGACGGGCTCGATCATCGGCTCCGGCTCGGGTTCCGGCTCGGGCTGCGGCTCGACCGTCGGCTCGGCCTTGGCAACCTGCGGTAGCGGCGCCTCGATCACGCTGACCATCACTGCCTCGGGTTCGAGCAATTGCGGCGGGCTTTCGTTGGGCATCCAGTAGATCGCCCCAATCACAGCCATGTGCGCCGCCAATACCGTAAGACCGGCACCAACGCGTAAAGCCAGGGAAGACTGCGAACGAGCGGACCAACCGTGTTGAAGACGAGGCATGAATCAGCCGAAAAGCATCAATGATGTCCGGCCGCGCAACCGGCACCACGCCGGGAAACGCCGGGGCCGGCAAATTCCAAGTCCAGTATATTATATTAAATGCGAATGATTCGCACATACTTTCTACCTGTACGTGGCGCCCATCAGTCGCCGGCCTGCCCAGCGCGGTCGATGTGGCCCAGGTCGCGCCGCGGGTCGAGATGGTCGCGCACCCGCTGCTTCAGCAGCTTGGCATCGGGGAACCCGCCGTCTACGGTGCGGTCCCAGATCAGGCTGTCGTCATAATGGATGCGGAATATTCCCCCCGTGCCGGGCACCAGCGTCACCGCCGCCAAGTCGGTGCCGAAGGTCGATAACAGCTCTTGCGCCATCCAGGCGGCTCGCAACAGCCACTGGCATTGCGTGCAGTATTCGATGTTGATACGGGGACGGTTCAATTCACTCATGAAACACTCCCAGCGGGGCCACCGGGCGCCGCCTCCGGGCACCCCAGCCGCCAGTATGCTTGCGCCTGCCCAGCGCCTGCAACCCGCTTTCGCTGCAGCGCAGCAGCCGCTGCCGATTCGCAATACAATGCAGCAACCGCGCCCTGCCCTCGGGCGCGCGCCTTGTCCCGTCCAGCAGCGGGCAAATCCGGGCGCGGACGCCACCGTGCGTGCGACTGCCCGGCCGCCAACCGGCCTGCGCCGGCCCCTGGTATTCATTATGTCCGGTAGTTCCTCCAATTCCTTCCTGCGTACTCTGTGCAGCCTGCGCTGGCTGGCCATCGCAGGCCAGGCCGCGACCGTACTGGTCGCCAGCGGCCTGCTGGGGCTCGAACTGCCGCTGCAACCGCTCTGGAGCGGTGTGGCGATGCTGGTGGCATTCAACCTTTACGCCAGTTTGCGCGTGCACCGCAGCCGCGGCGAAATCGCGCCCGGCACGGCCTTCGCGCATTTGCTGGTCGACATTACCGTGCTGTCCTGGATGGTGGGCTGGAGCGGCGGCATCCACAACCCGTTCGGCCTGATGTTCCTGATCCTGATCGCGCTGGCCGCGCTGGCGCTGCCGCGCGGCTGGGCGCTGGCCGCGGCACTGGCCTGCCTGGTGGGGTATGCGGTCTCGGCGCTGATGGGGCAGCCGCTGGAAGGACACCACAATCCCTATGCCCTGATCCTGTGGGGTATCGCCACCAGTTTCCTGATCTCGGCGATGGTGGTGCTGTATTTCTCGACCCGCCTGGCCGCCGACCTGCGCAGCCGCGAACGTGAACTGGCGGCGCTGCGCGAGCGCTTCACCCGCAACGAGGGCATTGTCGCGTTGGCCACCCATGCCGCGGCCATGGCCCATGAGCTGAACACGCCGCTGGCCACCATGACCCTGCTGGCCGACGAAATTGCCGCCGAGGTCCGCACCGACGAGCTGCGGGCCGATGTCGCACTGCTGGGTCAGTTGCTGGCCCTGTGCCGCGAACGGATCCGCAACCTGGCGGTGCCCACCGAAGTCGACCTGGTACGCGTGGTGAGCCAGTGGCGCCTGGTGCGTCCCACCATCGACCTGCACCGCACAGGGGAACTGCCCGCGTCCCTGCGGGTCGAGCCGGCCATCGCGCACTTGCTGCAGGCGCTGCTGAACAACGCGGCCGACGCCGGCGAGGCCGACGGCCATTCGCGCGTCGACCTGCATCTCGAATACCGCGACGGCGCGCTGCAAGGTGAAGTGCGCGACCATGGCCGCGGCTTCGATCCCGACCATTCCCTGCTGCCCGCCACCAACTTGTTCCATAGCGGCAAGCCCGGCGGGCTGGGCGTGGGGCTGGCTTTATCGCACGCTACCGTAGAACAATTGGGCGGCGAAATGACCATGACCGCGGCCGACGGAGGAGGCGCCCGCATCCGCTTTTACTTGCCGCTGGAGCCTGGTGCTCCGCGCGCCTCCGGAATCCAAGCATGAACCCAACCGACGCCGGCCTGCTGATCGACGACGACGAACTCTACGTACGCACGCTGCAGCGCAGCCTGGCCCGCCACGGCCTGGAAACCCGCGTGGCGACCAGCATCGCCGAAGCGCTGCGGGTGGCCGAAGAAATGCTGCCCGCGTTCGCCCTGGTCGACCTGCGCCTGGGCGAAGACTCGGGCCTGACGCTGATCCGGCCGCTGCGGGCGCTGCGGGCCGATATGCGCATCCTGCTGGTCACGGGCTATGCCAGCGTGGCCACCGCCGTCGAAGCCATCAAGCGCGGCGCCGACGACTATCTGCCCAAGCCCGCCACCGCGCCCATGATCCTGCGCACCCTGGGGCTGGCCAAGGCCGGATCGGTCTCCATCGAATCCACCATGACGCCGCTGCACCGGCTGGAATGGGAACACATCCAGCAGGCCCTGCACGAATGCGGTGGCAATGTGTCGGCCGCGGCCCGGCTGCTGGGCATGCATCGGCGCTCGCTGCAACGCAAACTGGCCAAGAAACCCGGCCCCGAACGCGACCCTGCTCTCGACTGAGCCCAGCCAGGTGCGACACGTTGTCGCACCCCGCCGGCGCGGGCGTACCCCGCCGCGCCACGGGTAACAGGCATTTACAGCGCGATACCCGGCCACTAGCGCCGCCATGATGCGACTTTTCGTCGCATCTTTGCGCTGCAACAAACGACTAGCATGGCGCCTTCACCGTGTTTTGCGCTTGCGCAAGGCGTGTGATGCGACTCTTGCCGGTCACGGCGTCATCTTCAAGGCTGTACGTGAAACACCCCTTCTTTGCCACCTGCGGGCGCATGCTCGGTATGGGTGCGCTCATGCTGCTCGGCGGCTGCACGATGGAAGTGCTCTCTCCCAAGGGAGACATCGGCGCCCAGGAAAAAACCCTGATTCTGACCGCCCTGGGGCTGATGCTGCTGGTCGTAGTGCCCGTCATCATCATGACCCTGTATTTCGCCTGGAAATACCGTGCCTCGAACACCCAGGCGGTGTACATGCCGCGCTGGGCGCATTCGACCCGCATCGAAGTGGTGGTCTGGACAGTGCCCTGCATCATCGTGGCCATCCTGGCGGTGCTGACCTGGCGCTCGTCGCACGCGCTCGATCCGTACAAGCCCATCGAATCGACCGTCAAGCCGGTGAATATCGACGTGGTGTCGCTGGACTGGAAGTGGCTGTTCATCTACCCCGACTACGACATCGCCACGGTCAATGAAATCGCGTTCCCGGTCGATGCGCCGGTGCAATTCCGCATCACCTCGGCGTCGGTGATGAACTCGTTCTTCATCCCGCAACTGGGCAGCCAGATCTACTCGATGGCCGGCATGGAAACCAAGCTGCACCTGATCGCGCGCGAAGCGGGCACCTATGCGGGCATTTCGGCCAACTACAGCGGCGGCGGTTTCTCGGGCATGCGCTTCAAGGCCATTGCCACTTCGCAGCAAGGCTTCGAAGACTGGATCCGCCAGGCCAAGGCAAGCAACAACCCGCTTACACCCGAAACCTACCAGGCCTTGGCCGCGCCCAGCACGCACACGGCCGTCACGCATTATTCCAGCACTCCCACGGGCATGTTCGACTACATCATGCACAACCAGATGAGCAAAATGGCCGGCCTGGATCCGGCGACCTGCACGCCCACGTCGCAGAATTTGATCGCAGGAAACAACTGATGTTCGGCAAACTCACCCTGGAGTCGGTTCCCTACCACGAGCCCATCGTCATGGTCACGCTGGCCGTGGTGGCCATCATGGGCCTGGCGCTGGTGGGCGCCGTCAGCTACTACGGTAAATGGAAATACCTGTGGACCGAGTGGTTCACCACGGTCGACCACAAGCGCATCGGCATCATGTACATCATCGTGGCCCTGGTGATGCTGCTGCGCGGCTTTGCCGACGCCATCATGATGCGCACGCAGCTGGCCGTGGCCTCGGGCGATTCGGCCGGCGTCCTGCCGCCGCACCATTACGACCAGATTTTCACCGCCCACGGCGTCATCATGATCTTCTTCATGGCGATGCCGTTCATCACCGGGCTGATGAACGTCGTCGTGCCGCTGCAGATCGGCGCGCGCGATGTCGCCTATCCGTTCCTGAACTCGCTGAGCTTCTGGCTGTTCGGCGCCGGCGTGGTGCTGATGATGA
>DASPIV010000593.1:0-7551 GCA_035628955.1 Bordetella sp. | reverse complement strand
GCCTGGGCGCAGCGCAACCCGGCGCGCGTGCCGGAAATGCTCAATGCCAATCCCGCCGTGGTGTTCTTCCGCGAAGAAGCCGTGGTCGACCCCGAACTGGGTCCCAAGGGGGCCTACGGCATCCCGCTGGCGCCGCGCCGGTCTATTGCCGTCGATACCGGTTTCGTGCCGCTGGGCGCCCCCGTGTATCTGTCCACCACCTGGCCGGCATCCGAACGGCCGTTGCAGCGCCTGGTGTTCGCGCAGGACACCGGCACGGCTATCCGGGGCGCGGCGCGCGCCGACTTCTATTGGGGCTTCGGCGACGACGCCGGCGCACAAGCCGGCCGCATGAAGCAGCGCGGCCAGATGTGGGTGCTGTGGCCGAAACAGGCCGGGGAGCCCAGCGCACGATGACTCACCAGATCGTCGTTTGCGGTGCCGGCATCGTCGGGCTGGCCAGCGCGCTGGCCCTGGCGCGGCGCGGACAACGGGTGGCCCTGCTGGCGCCGGTCTCTACGGTGCCGGCGGCCGATCCCGATACCTACCACCCGCGGGTCTATGCCATTTCGCCGGCCAGCCAGCGCTTCCTGGCTGCGCTGGGGGTCTGGGATGCCATGCCCGCGGCGCGCATCATGCCCGTGCAGGCCATGGAAATCCATGGCGACGCCGATGGGCGCGTCGATCTCACTGCCTGGCAGGCAGCCCAGCCTCAACTGGCCTGGATCGTCGAATCCGGCGAGGTCGAACGCGTGCTGATGCAGGCCGTGCGCATGTTCGGCATTCCCTGGCTGCCCGAGCGCTGCGTGGGCTACCGCGATGGCGCGGTCGAGACCAGCTCGGGCGAATGGCTGCGTGCTGAATTGTTCGTCGGCGCCGACGGCGCGGCCTCGCCGCTGCGCACCGCCGCCGGCATATCGCACACCTCGGTGCCTTACGAAGACACCGGCCTGGTGGCGCACCTGGACGCCGAGCGTCCGCATCACGGCACCGCATTCCAATGGTTCCGCGACGACGGCGTGCTGGCCCTGTTGCCGCTGCCGGATACCTCGGCAGGCCCACAGGTATCGATGGTGTGGTCGATGCACAACGCGCAAGCCCAGGCCTTGCAGGGCCTGGCGCCCGAGGCCCAGGCGGCGCAACTGGAACAACTGCTGGCGCATGCCGCGCACGGGCGGCTGGGCCGGCTGCGCGTGCGCAGCAAAATGCACGGCTTCCCCCTGACACTTGAGCAGGCCCGCATGACGGCGCCGGGCATCGCGCTGGCCGGCGACGCGGCACATCGTGTCCATCCGCTGGCCGGACAGGGCCTGAACCTGGGCCTGGGCGACGTCGAAGCCCTGGCTCGCGTGGTGGGCGAGCGCGAATCCTACCGTGCGGCCGGCGACGCCCGCGTGCTGCGGCGCTACCAGCGTGCCCGCGCCGAATCGGTATTCGCGATGCGGCTGGTCACCGATGGCTTGCACCGCCTGTTCGGTACGCGCGCCGCGCCGCTGGCCTGGCTGCGCAATGCCGGCATGCAATGGGTCGACGCTTCGCCTTTTCTGAAGCGCCATCTGGTCGACGGGGCCTCGCGCAACTAGGCCGCCAAGGAGCACCAATGAATTTCCGTTTTTCCGTATTGCTGACCCGTGCGCTGTGTGCAGTCGGGTTGCTGGCCACTTGCGGGGCCTGGGCGCAGCAGGCCCCTGCCAGCCACGACCAGGTCTATTCCACGGTGTCGGGTGCGAAGGCGCCGGCAAGCAAGTCTTATTCCACCGAATCGGTGGCCGATCCGGCCGCGCAAGCCGTGAAAGAACGCTTTGCGCAACGCTTCAACGAACTCAACGTGACGGCGGTGCGGCGCACGCCCTACGGCATCTTCGAGATCCAGTTGGGCGGCGACCTGGTCTATACCGACGAAAAAGTCACCTGGGTGATGGAAGGCCCGCTCATCGACGCCATGACGCGCCGCGACGTTACCCGCGAGCGCCAGGAAAAACTGGGCTCGGTGTCGTTCGACGAATTGCCGCTCGAGCTGGCCGTCAAGCAGGTGCGCGGCGATGGCTCGCGCAAGATGGCCGTCTTCGAAGATCCCAACTGCGGCTACTGCAAGCAGTTGCACAAGACGCTGCAGGGCGTGGACAACCTCACCATCTATACCTTCCTGTATCCCATCCTGGCACCCGATTCGCATACCAAGTCGCGCGATATCTGGTGTGCGAAGAATCCTGCCCAGACGTGGCAAGACTGGATGGTGGGCGGCAAGACGCCTCCCACCGCCGAATGCGATACGCCTATCGAGCAGGTCCTGGCGCTGGGCCAGAAACTGATGGTGCGCGGCACTCCCGCGATTTTCTTCCAGGATGGCAGCCGTCTCAACGGCGCCGCGCCGCTCGACATGATCCAGGCCCGCCTGGGCCAATGACCGGAGCCTCACGTGACTACCGATACGATCAAGGTTGCCCTGCTCGACGATTACCATGGCGTGGCCGAGCGCTACGCCGACTGGGCCGCGCTGGGCCCGCAAGTCCGGGTGCAGTCGTTTCGCGACTACCTGCCCGAAGCCGGCCGGGCGGGCGCCCTGCAAGACTTCGATGTCATCGTGGCCATGCGCGAGCGCACCCCGTTCCCGGCGCAGCTGATCGAGGCCTTGCCCAGGTTGCGCCTGCTGGTAACCACCGGCCTGCGTAACCTGGCCATCGATATGGATGCCTGCACGCGCCGGGGCATCGTCGTCTGCGGGGCGCCTGGCAGCGCCGATGCCAATACCGCCACCGCCGAACTTACCTGGGCGCACATCCTGGCGCTGTTCAAGAACCTGACCACCGAAGACGCCAATATGCGCCGCGGCCTGTGGCAGACCGGCATGCCGCGGCCGCTGGCCGGCAAGTGCCTGGGCGTGCTGGGCCTCGGCAAGCTGGGTACGGCGGTGGCGCAGGTAGGCAAAGCCTTCGGCATGCAGGTGCAGGCCTGGAGCCCCAACCTGACGGCCGAACGTGCCCAGGAAGCCGGGGTGGAATTCGTGCCCAAGCATGAATTGTTCGCCAATGCCGATGTCGTCAGCGTGCACCTGATTCTTAGCGATCGCACGCGCCACGTGGTGGATGCCGCCGCGCTGGCCGCCATGAAGCCCACGGCCTACCTGGTGAATACTTCGCGCGCCGGGCTGGTCGACCAAGAGGCGCTGCTGGATGCCCTGCGCAAGGGCCGCATCGCCGGCGCCGGCCTGGATGTCTACGCCGAAGAACCGCTGCCGCCCACCGACACCTTGCGCGCGCTGGACAACGTCGTACTGACGCCGCACCTGGGCTATGTCAGCCCCGAGAATTTCACCGCGTTCTACCGTAATGCGCTTGAAGCGGTGCAAGCCTGGCTGGCAGGCAAGCCGGTGCGGGTCTTGAACCCGTAAGCGTTGAAAGCATCAGGTGTCCGACTCCCGCCAAGGTGTCAGACACCTGGCCCCTGAACCCGTCCAAGCCCACGTAAAAGCGCCGCTGCGCCCGGTTAGCGGCGCGCGAACATCACTTTTTGCTCTGCCATGGCCGGCTCGGTGTCGGTACAGGTTCCGCCCGGGCGGTCTTGCGGATCTTCAGGGTCTACCGGGTCGAACGCGGTATCGCCATTGGCATCCTGCACGCCGCTGGGCCTCAAGCCCACGAAATCGAACAGGTCGCGGTCCATCAGGTGCGAGGGCACCACGCGCGAAAGCGCGTTGAACACATTCCACGAACGGCCAGGGTGCTGGCGGTCCCAGTCGCGGATCATGCGCGCCACTTCCTGGCGCTTCAGGTTTTCCTGCGAGCCGCACAGGTTGCACGGAATGATCGGGAACTGCTTGACCTTGGCATACGCCACCAGATCGCTTTCGGGCACGTAGGCCAGCGGCCGGATCACGGTGTGCCGGCCATCGTCGGACACCAGCTTGGGCGGCATGGCTTTGGCCTTGCCGCCGTAGAACAGGTTCAGGAAGAACGTGGCCAGGATGTCGTCGCGGTGATGGCCCAGGGCGATCTTGGTGGCGCCCAGTTCGCCGGCCACGCGATAAAGAATGCCGCGTCGCAGCCGCGAGCACAGCGAACACATGGTCTTGCCCTCGGGGATCACCCGGGTCACGATCGAATAGGTATCCTGCGTTTCGATATGGAAGGGCACGCCCAGCGAACTCAGGTACGCAGGCAGCACATCGGGCGGAAAACCCGGCTGCTTCTGGTCCAGGTTGACCGCCACGATGTCGAACGGGAAGGGCGCGCGCTTGCGCAGGTTGAGCAGAATGTCGAGCAGCGCGTACGAGTCCTTGCCGCCCGACAGGCACACCATGACGCGGTCGCCCGCCTCGATCATGTTGTAGTCGGAAATGGCCCGGGTGGTTTCGCGTGCCAGCCGCTTGGCCAGCTTGTTGCCTTCGTGGCGGGCCTTTTCTTCAGCCAGCGTACGCACGGCCACGGCGGAGTCGGTAAGGTCTTGCATGGCTTGTCCGGTCTAGCGATTGATCTGGATCTCGACACCCACCGCGGCGCAGTCCGAGAAGGCCATGGGCTTGCTGATGCGCAGCCGCAGCGCGCGCACTTCATTGAAGTCGCGCAGCAGACGGGCCGCCACCTGCTCGGTCAGCGTTTCGATCAGGTTCACGTGCGCCTGAGTGCATTCTTCGACGATGGCTTCACGCAGCTGGCGGTAGTCGAGCACGCTATGGATGTCGTGGTCATCGACGCTGCGCGTGATGTCCACGTCGAATTCGGCATCGATGTGCAGCGGCTGGGTGGCCCGGCGTTCGTGTTCGAGAATGCCGATGCGGGCATCCAGCGCCAGCCCGGAAAGAATGATGCGGCGTGTAGGCATGATCTATACCTGGAAGAGAGAACCGGAATTGTAAGGCGGGCGGAGCTGCTGGCTACAATCCGTCTGATGCGCCTGCACGGCGCGCGGCATTGCCATACGGAATACGACAGACATGCAGCACTATGACGCGGTGATCGTGGGCGGCGGCCCGGCCGGAGCCTCGTGCGCCATCTGGCTGGCCCGGCTGGGCCTGGCGCCGCTACTGGTCGAGGCCGATGCGCGCCTGGGCGGGCTGGGCAATGACAACCCGTTCGTCGATGACTGGATCGCCGTCCTGCCCGGCGTCACGGGCCAGCAGGTGGCCGCCAATATTGCCGACAGCGTGCGGGCGGCCGGCCTGCCGGTGTGCCTGGACACGTACGTGCGGCAAGCCCGGCGCGGCGCCGGCGGTTTCCTGGTGGACCTGGATACCAGGCAGGGGGCCGCCACCGCCCAGGCGCGTTCCCTGGTGATCGCCTCGGGCGTGCGCGCGCGCGGCCTGCCGGGCTACCCCGCCGGCTCGGCCTGGCCCGGGGTCTTCGTGGGGCCGGGCTCGTCCATCATGGCGCAAGACTACACAGGCCTGTCGGTGGCGGTGCTGGGCGGGGGTGACAACGCCTACGAAAATTTCGTCTATGTGCGCAACCGGGGGGCGCGCAGCGTGCACTTGTATGCCCGCAGCGTGCGCGCGCAGCAGCAATGGGTGGCGCGGGCCGGTCCAGAAGGCGTGCAGGTCGGACCGTACAGCGTCGATCCGGCGGCACGCACGGTCGATGGGCGGGCCTACGACCTGATCCTGGTGTTCTACGGTTGGGAACCGCAGGCCGCCTTTGCCGATGGCCTGGGGCTGCAGCGCGACGAGCGCGGCTATATCCGCACCGACCCCGCCACGGCCGAAGCCAGCGTGCCCGATGTCTACGCGATCGGCGAAGTGGCCCATCGCATGCACCCCTGCGTGGTGACCTCGCTGGCCGATGGGGTCGTGGCGGCCAAGGCCATCCAGCGCCGCTGGGAACGTGGCGCCGGCTAGGCGGTTCCAGCCGGTAAGCCAGGCGTCGGGCTCCCGCCCGGGCGCTTGATCCGGCCGTATCCCGGCCGCGGTCGCGCTATTTGGCCGACAGCACGCAGTCCAGCGCCGTCGGCGGCGCCAGCCGCACGGTGAAGGCGCGCAATTCGTCGCGCCGGAACACGTGTACCGTCACGCGGTCGCCCGCGCGGTACTGCGCCAGCAGCAGGTCCAGGCCGGCCGGCGCATCCACGCGCAAGCCATCCACCGCCACCAGCACATCGCCGGCCGATAGTCCCGCCTTGTGGGCCGCTCCGCCCTCGAGCACAGTGGCCAGCGCCAGGGATTCGCCTTGCTTGCGCGTGCGCGCATCCAGCGACGGGATATTCACCGTGGCTTTCCATTGCAGGCCGACGCCGTGCGGAGCCAGCAGTTCGGCCAGCGGCACATCGGCCGTGCCGTAGGCGTGGCGGGCCACGAAGCGCCGCACGTCGACCCCGGTGGCTTCGCGTACCAGCGCGGGCAGGGCGTCTTCGGGCAAGCCCTGCGCCTTGCCGCGATAGAAATCGCGGCCATAGCGCTGCCACAGCAGGCGCATGACATCGTCCAGCGCATGCGTGCCGCCGGAGTCGCGCCGGATGGTCAGGTCCAGCCCCAGTGCCACCAGCGCGCCCTTGGTGTAGTAGCTGACCAGAGCGTTGGGCGAGTTCTCGTCCTGCTTGTAGTAGCGGGTCCAGGCATCGAATGAGCTCTCGGCCACCGACTGCTTGTGGCGCCCCGGCGAGCGCGCCACGCCGGTGATGGTCTTGGCCAGCAGGCGCAGGTAATCGGTCAGGCCGATCGTGCCCGACCGCAGCAGCATCAGGTCGTCGTAGTACGAGGTGAAGCCCTCGAATATCCACAGCAGCCGGGTCAGGTCGGGCTGCTGCAGGTTGTAGGGCACGAAGGCAGCCGGCTTGATGCGCTTGACGTTCCAGGTGTGGAAGTATTCGTGGCTGACCAGGCCCAGGAAGCCGCGGTAACCTTCGCCCTGGCCCTGCTGGCCCAGCACCGGCAGGTCTGTGCGCGTGGCCACCAGCGCGGTGCTGGCGCGGTGTTCCAGGCCGCCATGGCCGTCGCCCACCACCATGGTCATGAAGACATAGCGATCGCTGCTGTCCAGGAACGGCGCACGTTTGCTGCGCGGCTCGAAGAAAGCGATCTGCGCTTCGCAGATGCGCCGCACATCGGTTGCGATGCGGGCCAGGTCGAGCCGGGGCGCCATGCCGGTGAACACCAGCTCGTGCTCGGCCCCATGCGCGGTGAAGCGGGCCACCTGGGGCGTGCCCATTTCCACGGGATGGTCGATCAGCGCGTCGTAGTCGGGGGCCCGGTACAGGCCGAAACCGTGGCGCCGCGCCGCGCCGGCCTGCCCGCGCGCTTCGGGAAGGCTGGTGTAGACCTTCCAGCCGTCGATGCCGCGCGGCGGCGCCAGGTCCAGCAGGCAGGCGGTGTGTTCCTGTCCCAGTACGCGCAGGAACACGCTGGTGCCGTTGAAAAAACCGTGCGTCTCGTCCAGGTGCGCACCGCGCACTGACAAGTCCCAGGCGTAGACGGTGTACTCGACCCGCAGGGGGCCCTCGCAAGGCTCCGCCTGCCAGGTGTGGTTGTCGAGCTTGGTGACGGCCAGCCGCCGGCCGGCCGCGCGCGCCTGCAGGCTCTCGATCTGGCGCGAAAAATCGCGGATCAGGTAGCTGCCGGGGATCCAGGCAGGCAGGGCCAGTTGC